>DMTA01000432.1 GCA_003454835.1 Achromobacter sp.
CGGCCGCCACGCGACCACGCAGATGAAGGCGCTGGCGCTGGCATAGCCCGCAGCCAGCCGCAGCCCCGACCAGCCCGCCACGCTGTTCAACAGCGGCATGGCAAGCGTCAGCGCGGCCACGGCGGCCAGGCTGATTGCCAGCGTGGCACGGAGTCGGCGCACGGGCCAGACGATCGCCGCCAGCGCGCCCAACAGATACCCCGCGTAGTTCGCCGACGCCATCCAGCCGCCCTGTGCCAGCGACAGGCCGGACTCTTGCGCCATCAACGGCCAGGCAGGCGTGAAGGCGAAACGACCGATGCCCATGGCGGCCGCCAGTGCAAGCGCCGCGGGCCAGGCCAGGCTTGCGGCGCTGGCCGATGGGCGGGGGGAAGGGTAAGCAGGCGTTGACATGGAGCCCACTCTACGGCTGTACTTATATCTTGAATAGTGAATTATTAAGAACGTGAGTTCCTAAAATGAGAAACTTGGATCTCGACGCGCTGCAGATATTCAAGACCGTGGCGGATCAGGGCGGCGTCGCGCGCGCCGCCGCGCAGCTGAACCGGGTGCAGTCCAATGTGTCGACGCGCCTGAAGCAGTTGGAATCCTCGCTGGGAACGCCGCTCTTTCGGCGGCAGAACCGCCGGCTGGTGCTGTCGGACCAGGGCCGCGTGCTGCTGTCCTACGCCGACCGCCTGCTGCGCCTGTCCGATGAGGCGCAGGCGGCCGTCCGGGAAGGCGCCCTGCAAGGCGTGCTGCGCATCGGCACCATGGAAAGCACGGCCGCCGCCCGTCTGCCGCCCATTCTGGCGGCCTACCATGCGGCCTGGCCGCAGGTGCGGATCGAACTGGTCACCGGCACGTCGGGCGCGTTGGCCGCCAAGGTGCGCAATTACGAGATCGAAGCCGCCTTCGTGGCGCAGCCTTTCCCCGCAGAGGGACTGGCGGCAATGGATGCGTTCAAGGAGGAATTGGCGCTGATCTCGCCGCTGGCGTGGGATCCGATCGGCAGTCCGAAAGACCTGGGCAGCCGCAGCGTCATCGCCTTCGCGGCGGGCTGCTCGTACCGGCGCATCCTGGAATCGTGGCTGAACCAGGAGGGCATAGCGCCCGGCAAGGTGATGGAGTTTGCGTCGTATCACGCCATCGTGGCGTGTGTGGCGGCGGGGACCGGCGTGGCGATCGTGCCGCGGTCGGTGCTGGCGGTGCTGGGGGCGGAGCATTCGGTGCGCGTGGGGGCGTTATCCGGGCCCCACGGGCGGGCGCTTACCCAGCTGGTCTGGCGCGCCGACGACGACACGCCGGCGTTGCAGGCCCTGCGCAGCCGGATTGCGCCGCCGCAGGATTGAACGATGCGCGCGAGGCCGCGCGCATCTTCAGGTCAGCGATCAGAAGCGGTAGCCGATACCCATGGTGGCGACCCACGGGTCGATCCGCGCGGTGCCGACGCGTTGGCCGTCCAGCGTCACCTTCGACTTGATGTCGATGTAGCGGATGTCGGCGTTCATGAACCAGCGGTCGTTGATCTTGATGTCCGCGCCGAGTTGCGCGGCCACGCCCCAGGAATCGCCCAGCTTCAGGTTCGAGCCCTTGAGCGGGCCTTCGGCCTTGGTGTCGAAGAAGTGGGTGTAGTTGATGCCGACGCCGATGTAGGGCTGGATCATGCTGTCGGGCAGGATGTGCCATTGCAGGCTTAGCGTGGGGGGCAGTTGCTTGGAGGAGCCGATCTTGCCCAGGCCGCCGCTGCCGCTGACGTCATGCTGGAAGGGCCAGGCGCCCAGCAGTTCGATACCGATGTTGCGGGTGGCCATGTAGGCCAGGGTGAAACTGGGGCGCACGTTGTTGTTCACATCCAGCTTGACGTTGCCGTCCAGCACCGAGCCATTGTTCTGCGAAGGGCGGACTTGCGTCACGCCGACGCGGAACAGGATATCGCCGGCTTCGTGTGCATGGGCGGGAGCGGCGAATGCGCCGGCAGCGATCAAACCGGCAATGGCGGTGGCGCGGATACGCCCGTTCAGCGAAAACATTTTCTTCTCCGATCTTTCCGTGTGGGTGAGACGACAGGTTCTCAGACCGCCCCGTCCCCGTTCTTGACGTGTGTCAAATCGTGAAAAGACCGTTTTTGAAAAGTGGTTATGCCGCAACAGCTGCGGTTAACCGCAAGCACAAATGAAAAACGCCGCCGGCGCGCAAGGCGTCCGGCGGCGTGGATAGGTCGTGATGCGATCAACGCGGGAGTTCGCTGCTTCCCATCAGATAGGCATCGACCGAACGCGCGCACTGGCGGCCTTCGCGGATGGCCCACACGACCAGCGACTGGCCGCGGCGCATGTCGCCGGCGGTGAAGACCTTCTCCACATTGGTGCGGTAGTCGTCGGTATTGGCGCGCACATTGCCGCGGCCATCGCGATCCACGCCGAACGCGTCCAGCACGTTCTGCACGGGCGACACGAAGCCCATGGCCAGCAGCACCAGGTCCGCCTTGATCTCGAACTCCGAGCCTTCGACTTCGCGCATCTTCATCTGGCCGGTGGCGTCGTCCTTGAACCATTCGACGCGCGCGCCGACCAGCTTCTCGACCTTGCCGTTGGCGCCCTTGAGCAGCTTGGTGGTCACCGACCAGTCGCGCTCGCAGCCTTCCTCGTGCGACGACGAGGTGCGCATCTTCAGCGGCCAGTACGGCCACGTCATGGTCTTGTTTTCGGACTCGGGCGGCTGCGGCATCAGTTCGAACTGCGTGACCGATGCGGCGCCGTGGCGGTTGCTGGTGCCCACGCAGTCGGAACCCGTATCGCCGCCGCCGATCACCACGACGTGCTTGCCCTTGGCCAGCGTCTGGTTGGTGAGGCGGTCGCCCGCCACGGCCTTGTTCTGCTGACGCAGGAAATCCATGGCGAAGTACACGCCGTCGAGCTCTCGGCCGGGCACCGGCAGATCGCGCGGCGTTTCCGACCCACCGCTCATCACGACGGCGTCGAATTCGGCCAGCAGCGATTTCGGCGTGCGCACCGTCAGGCCATCGGCCACGGGATCCTTCGGATCGCCGACGTAGGTCGACGGCGCGAATTCCACACCCTCGGCTTCCATTTGCGAGATGCGGCGATCGATCTGGTGCTTTTCGAGCTTGAAGTCGGGGATGCCGTAGCGCAGCAGGCCGCCAATGCGGTCGCTCTTTTCGAACAGGGTCACGGAGTGGCCGGCGCGCGCCAGTTGCTGCGCGCACGCCATGCCGGCCGGGCCCGAGCCCACGACGGCGACCTTCTTGCCCGTCTTGCGCGCCGGCACTTGCGGCGCGACCCAGCCTTCGGCCCAACCCTTGTCGATGATTGCGTGCTCGATGGACTTGATGCCGACAGCGTCGCTGTTGATGTTCAAGGTACAGGCGGCTTCGCAGGGCGCCGGGCAGATGCGGCCCGTGAATTCCGGGAAGTTGTTGGTCGAGTGCAGGACGTCCAGCGCGCGGCGCCAGTCCTGCTTGTACACCAGGTCATTCCAGTCCGGGATGATGTTGTTGACGGGGCAGCCGTTGTTGCAGAACGGGATGCCGCAGTCCATGCAGCGCGCCGCCTGCTGCTTGGCCTGATCGTCGGTCAGGTGCAGCACGAATTCGCGCCAGTTCTTCAGCCGCTTCTGCGGGGCCTCGGAGGCCTCCTGCAGACGCTGAAATTCCATAAATCCAGTGATCTTTCCCATGGTATCCCTCACGCAGCCAGTTGTTGCGGGTTGGCTGCACGCCACATTTCACCCAATGCACGGCGGTAGTCCGTCGGCATGATCTTCACGAATTTGCCGCGCGAGGCTTCCCAGTCGCCCAGGATTTCGCGGGCACGATAGCTGCCGGTGTAGCGGAAGTGATCCTCCACCAGGCGGCGCAGGATGGACTCGTCCGTCTCGCGTTCGCCGCCGCGCTGCGCGCTGTGCCAGATGTCGATGTTGTTCAGCGACTGCTGCTCGGCGTGCGGCACCACCGATTCCAGCTCCACCATCGACAGGTTCACGCGGTGCTTGAGCGTGCGGTCCGGATCCCAGACGTACGCCACGCCGCCGGACATGCCCGCCGCGAAGTTGCGGCCGGTGGAACCCAGCACGACGACGGTGCCGCCGGTCATGTATTCGCAGCCGTGGTCGCCCGTGCCTTCCACGACGGTGGCCGCGCCCGAGTTGCGCACGGCAAAGCGTTCGCCCGCCACGCCGTTGAAGAACGCCTCGCCTGCCAGCGCGCCGTACAGCACGGTGTTGCCAGCAATGATGTGGTCGGGGCCGAAGCCGCGGAAGTCGTTGGGCGAGCGCACGATGATGCGGCCGCCGGACAGACCCTTGCCCACGTAGTCGTTGCCTTCGCCCACCAGATCCATCGTGATGCCGTGCGCCAGGAACGCGCCGAAGCTCTGGCCGGCGGTACCGTTGCACTGGATGTGGATGGTGTCGTCGGGCAGGCCGTCGTGACCGTAGCGCGAGGCCACGGCGCCCGACAGCATCGCGCCGATCGTGCGGTTGCGGTTGCGCACCGGCACGATGAACGACACCTTCTCGCCACGCTCCAGCGCGGGCTTGCTGCGCTCGATCAGCAGGTGGTCCAGTGCGCCGGCCAGGCCGTGATCCTGCTCTTCGGTCTGGTGCACTTCGGCGTCGGACACCGTCTGGTGGAATACGCGGGTGAAGTCCAGGCCTTGCGCCTTCCAGTGTTCAACGCCCGAACGCATATCGAGCAGATCGGCGCGGCCGATCAGGTCGTCGAACTTGCGGATGCCCAGCTGAGCCATGATTTCGCGGACTTCCTCGGCGATGAAGAAGAAGAAGTTCACGACGTGCTCGGGCTTGCCCTGGAACTTCTTGCGAAGCGCGGGATCCTGCGTGGCCACGCCCACCGGGCAGGTATTCAGGTGGCACTTGCGCATCATGATGCAGCCTTCGACAACCAGCGGCGCGGTCGCGAAGCCGAATTCATCGGCGCCCAGCAGCGCGCCGATGACGACGTCGCGGCCGGTCTTCATCTGGCCGTCGGCCTGCACGCGGATGCGGCTGCGCAGACGGTTCAGCACCAGCGTCTGTTGCGTTTCGGCCAGGCCCAGTTCCCAGGGCGTGCCCACGTGCTTGATGGACGACACCGGCGATGCGCCCGTGCCGCCGTCATGGCCGGCGATCACGACGTGGTCGGCCTTGGCCTTGGCCACGCCTGCGGCCACCGTGCCGACGCCGACTTCGGACACCAGCTTGACCGAGATCGAGGACTTGGAGTTGACGTTCTTCAGGTCGTGAATGAGCTGCGCCAGGTCTTCAATCGAGTAGATGTCGTGGTGCGGCGGGGGCGAGATCAGGCCCACGCCCGGCACCGAGTAGCGCAGCTTGGCGATGTATTCCGACACCTTATGGCCGGGCAGCTGGCCGCCTTCGCCGGGCTTGGCGCCCTGCGCCATCTTGATCTGGATCTGGTCGGCGGACGACAGGTACTCGGCGGTCACGCCGAAACGGCCCGACGCCACCTGTTTGATCTTCGAACGCAGCGAGTCGCCCCGCTTGAGTTCGACGTCGGCTTCGATGCGGTCCGTGCCCAGCACCGAGGCCAGCGTGTCGCCGTCCTTGATGGTGCTCTTGCCTTCGCGCATTTCGGCGCGGTAGCGCAGTTCGTCCTCGCCACCTTCGCCGGTGTTGGACTTGCCGCCGATGCGGTTCATGGCAACGGCGAGCACCGAGTGGGCTTCGGTCGAGATAGAACCCAGCGACATGGCGCCGGTGGCAAAACGCTTGACGATCTCCTTGGCAGGCTCGACGTCGTCCAGCGGGATGGCGCGCGATGGGTCGAAGCGGAACTCGAACAGGCCGCGCAGCGTCATGTGACGGCGGCTCTGGTCGTTGATGATCTGCGCGTACTCTTTGTACGTGCGGTAGTTGTTGGCGCGCGAAGCATGCTGCAGCTTGGCGATCGAATCCGGCGTCCACATGTGCTCTTCGCCGCGGACGCGGTAGGCGTATTCGCCGCCGGCGTCCAGGTCGTTGGCAAGCACGGGGTCGGCGCTGAAGGCGGCGCGGTGCTGGCGCAGCGCTTCTTCAGCAACCTGGAAGATGCCGATGCCTTCGATGTTGGAGGCGGTGCCGGTGAAGTACTTGTTCACCAGGGCGCTCTGCAGGCCCACGGCTTCGAAGATCTGCGCGCCGGTGTAGGACATGTACGTGGAAATGCCCATCTTGGACATGACCTTGTTCAGGCCCTTGCCCAGCGCCTTGATGTAGTTCTTCACGGCCTTTTCGGGATCATTCATCTTGCCCAGCGATTCGAGCGCCAGGTAGGGGTGAATGGCTTCGGCGCCGTAGCCGCCCAGCAGCGCGAAGTGGTGCACTTCGCGGGCCGAACCGGTTTCGACGACCAGGCCCGTGTTGGTGCGCAGGCCGGCGCGGATCAGATGCTGGTGCACGGCCGACGTGGCCAGCAGCGCGGGGATGGCCACGCGCTCGCTGTCGACCAGGCGGTCCGACACGATCAGGATGTTGTAGCCGCTGCGCACTGCGTCAACGGCGCGTGCGCACAGGGCTGCCACGCGGGCTTCGATGCCCTCGGGACCCCAGGCGGCGGGATACGTGATGTCCAGTTCGAAGCTGCGGAATTTCTTGCCCGTGACCTGATCGATGTCGCGGATCTGCGCCATCGCGGCGAAGTCCAGCACCGGCTGGGACACTTCCAGACGCAGCGGCGGGTTGACGTTGTTGATGTCCAGCAGGTTCGGCTTGGGACCGATGAAGGACACCAGCGACATCACGAGCTGCTCGCGGATCGGGTCGATCGGCGGGTTCGTGACCTGCGCGAACAATTGGCGGAAATAGTTGTAGAACGGCTTGGCGCGGTCCGACAGCACGGCCAGCGGGGCATCGTTGCCCATCGAGCCGATGACTTCCTCACCGCTCGACGCCATGGGTTCCAGGATGAACTTGTAGTCTTCCTGGGTCCAGCCAAAGGCTTGCTGACGGTCCAGCAGCGATACGGCCGATTGCGTGGCGACGGCAACCTGACGCGGCGCGGGCAGCGATTCCAGCTTGATCTGCAGGCGTTCGATCCACTGGCGGTACGGACGGCTGTTGGCCAGTTGCAGCTTGATTTCGGCGTCGTCGATGATGCGGCCCTGTTCCAGGTCGATCAGGAACATCTTGCCCGGCTGCAGGCGCCACTTCTTGACGATGCGGTTTTCGGGAATCGACAGCGTGCCGGCTTCGGAAGCCAGGATGACCATGTCGTCATCGGTGACCAAATAGCGGGCGGGACGCAGGCCGTTGCGGTCCAGCGTGGCGCCGATCTGGCGGCCGTCGGTGAACGCGACTGCGGCCGGGCCGTCCCACGGTTCCATCATGGCGGCGTGATATTCGTAGAAAGCGCGGCGGCTTTCGTCCATCTGCGTGTGCTGTTCCCAGGCTTCCGGGATCATCATCATCATGGCGTGGGCCAGCGAGTAGCCCGAATTGACCAGCAGTTCCAGGCAGTTGTCGAACGTGGCGGTGTCGGACTGGCCTTCGTAGACGATGGGGTACAGCTTTTTCAGGTCGTCGCCCAGCACGGCCGACTGCATCATGCCTTCGCGGGCGCGCAGCCAGTTGAAGTTGCCCTTGACCGTGTTGATTTCGCCGTTGTGGGCGATCATGCGGTACGGGTGCGCCAGCGGCCAGGCGGGGAACGTGTTGGTCGAGAAACGCTGGTGGACCAGCGCCAGCGCGGACACCGTGCGGGTGTCGGCCAGGTCGCGGTAGTAGCGGCCGACCTGATCGGCCAGCAGCAGGCCCTTGTAAACCACGGTGCGAACCGAGGCCGAGGGCACGAAGTATTCCTTGCCGTGCGCCAGATGCATGTTCTGGATGGCGTGGCTGGCGGTCTTGCGGATGACGTACAGCTTGCGTTCAAGCGCGTCCGGCACCATCACGTCGGCGCCGCGGCCGATGAAGAGCTGGCGGATCACGGGTTCGCAGTCGCGGACGGTGGGCGACATGGGCATGTCGACATCCACCGGCACGTCGCGCCAGCCCAGCACGACCTGGCCCTCGGCGCGCACCGAGCGCTCGAGTTCCTGTTCGCAGGCCAGGCGCGAGGCCGTTTCCTTGGGCAGGAACACCATCGCCACGCCGTACTCGCCGGGCGGGGGGAGGATGATGCCTTGCTGGCTGAGTTCGTCGCGATAGAGCGTGTCGGGGATCTGGATCAGGATGCCTGCGCCGTCGCCCATGAGCTTGTCTGCGCCGACCGCGCCGCGGTGGTCCAGGTTTTCCAGAATCTTCAGACCCTGCTGGATGATCGCGTGGCTTTTCTTGCCCTTGATGTGGGCAACGAAGCCGACGCCGCAGGCATCATGTTCGTTCTTGGGGTTGTACAGGCCCTGGGCCGAAGGCAGGCCGATGCGAGTCGCATCGATGGCAACTGCCTTGGAGGTGGGACAGGATTCGGTCGGGGTAATTTGGGGCATGACGCGCTCCGCAGTGGGCCTGCGTTTAATGTTGCAGTGCAGGAGACGGACAATACCCCCGCCGGGAGTAGGGTGCAACAGAAACAAAAGGGGTGTGACCCTAATTAAATTGATGCGCTGTCATAGTGCATGAATATGGGGACGCAACGACAGGCGCGCCGGTATTGGCTGTCTTTGGGGCCGCTCCGTTGTCGCAACGATCTGAAGGCACGAAACGGCACAAAACAGCTTTATGCGTCCCTATTTAAAAGGATGTTTTTTCTGTCCAGGATCAACGTCAGGTGTGGCGAAATTGCACGCAACCGGCGTGGGAATTCCGAGGCCCGGGAAGTCACAGCTCGCACGGCTATCGCGTTGGCGTGCAGGCGCCGGGTTTGCCCAAAGGCCGTGCTGCTGCAAAAAGCGGCATCGCAATGCCTGTACACCGGCAAACAAAACCCGCCAAGATGGCGGGTCGGGGAATCAGGAGTTGTTGACCGGCGGCGTGGCGGTCGGTGGCGTTGGCGCGCTGGACTCGTTGTCCGCCGGCGCCGCAGCGGGCTTCTTGCGCGGCCGGCCACGCTGGCCGGGGGCCACGCGCCGGCTGGCGGTATGAGCCAGGCTGGCGATGAAGCTGGGGCCGCCCAACGCCCACTGGCCAGAGACCGCCTGGTCGATGCGCTGGGTTTCCTCGCGCGACAGCCCATCCTGCAGCCGCTTGCGGTAATTGGCCTGCCGGTCGAACGGCGTGTTGCCGCAAGCCCAATAGTCGGCATGATCGGACTGCCATTGAGCCGGCGCGGCGCTGGTGTTGCCGGTATGGCTGGACGCGGACGACCAAGGCCACGAATCGGGATCCTGCGAAGCGCCGCTGCGGACCGGATAGGTTTCCAGCCAGACCAGCGAAGGCAGCACCCAAGCGCCGGGTTCCAGCAAGGCCGAGCGGTAGCGACCCGCGAACACCCGGCCGCCACGCAGTCGCGCCGCAAGGTTGCGGCCCAGCGTCTGCATCAACCGAGGCAGGCCTTCTTCGTCGGCCGGCGTTGCCAGGAGCAGGATACGGTCGTTGGCGAGGAGCCAGCCGTGCACCGACACGCGGTGCCGCTGGGCCGATTCGCCCAGCCATGTGGCGAGCTGATTCAGGATGTCGGCGGGCGCGGGTTGCGATGGCGCCGCCAACGGCTGAATAAAGTTGGCCTGCACCAGTTGGGGCAGCCCAGGGGCATACAGACGGGGCAGTCGGGCCATAGTGTCAGGGCTTGCGTATCAGGAAGAACGGGTTGTCTTCACACACGGTATATAAATAGTGCCACGGTGGGCGCTGGTCAAGTCCCGTGATCACAATCTGAGCGCGGAATCGTATTTTTTTGTGGCGAGCGCTCATTGAGGGGCAGGTTAACATTCGGCGACGGAACGTCGCACCGTGGATTCCCCTAACCCGACGACGTTTTCTCCCCCTCCGCTTCTTTCACCTCTACCGGAGCAAGCCAATGGCCGCGTCCCTCGAACTCATCTCGCAGCATCGGTGCTTCGGCGGCACGCAGCGCTACTACCGCCACGATTCCACCGAAATTGGCCTGCCCATGCGGTTTTCCGTGTACGTGCCGCCGCAGGCCGAGCACGGCCCGGTGCCGGTGCTGTTCTACCTGGCGGGCCTGACCTGCACCGAAGAAACGTTCATGATCAAGGCCGGCGCGCAGCGGCTGGCCGCGGAACTGGGCGTCATGCTGGTGGCGCCGGACACCAGTCCGCGCGGCGCAGGCGTGCCCGGTGAGGACGAAAGCTGGGATCTGGGCACCGGCGCCGGTTTCTATGTCGACGCCACCACGCCGGCGTGGCGCGATCACTACCGCATGTACAGCTACGTCACCCAGGAACTGCACGGCATCGTCACCGGCGGCGCACTGCCGGGAGATGCTTCGCGAACCGGCATCTTCGGACACTCCATGGGCGGCCACGGCGCGCTGGTGCTGGCGCTGCGCAACCCCGGCAAGTTCCGTTCGGTCTCGGCGTTTGCCCCGATCGCGGCGCCCAGCCAATGCCCGTGGGGCAAGAAGGCGTTCGGCGCCTACCTGGGCGCGCAAACCGAGGACTGGGCGGCCTACGATGCGTCCGCCCTGATGCGCGGGTTGCAGCAACCCTTCCCTGGCGGCATCCTCATCGACCAGGGCGACGCCGACCAATTCCTGGCCGAGCAGTTGTATCCCGAGGTATTCGAGGCCGCCTGCGCCGCTGCGGGACAGCCGCTCACCCTGCGCCGTCAGGCCGGCTACGACCACGGCTATTACTTCATTTCGACGTTCATCGAGGATCACATCCGGTTTCACGTCGAACGGCTTGGAAAACCGGGCGCCTGAAGACGCGCTTCTATACTGATGAGCCTGCCGCGGCGGGTGGCGGCTTCCTGCGCCCGCCGCGCTGCACATCGTGGCGGCTTGAATAGGAACGCCTGATTTGATCAACGGAATCGCTCCCTTCGCCTGGATCCTGCTGGGCGCCGTCATCGTCCTGTTGCCCGGCATCGTCATGCTGCTTGGCCGGGGCGGCCCCCGCGATGAGCGCGGACGCCGCATGTTCCAGTTTCGGCCAGTGCGCCGCGTGTGCGGCCTGCTGCTGGTGTGCCTGGGATGCGTATCAGGCCTGCTCGCGCTGTCGCTCGTGCAGTTTGTTCGCCTGACCACCGACCAGCCGGTTGCACGCATCGATATCCGCCAACAGGCCGAGGGCCAGTTCCAGGTCAACGCCAACGCGCCGGGCATTGGCGACAAGCAATATGTGCTTTACGGCGACCAGTGGCAGATCGACGCCCGGGTCGTGCGCTGGAAGCTGCCGGCATTGATGGCCGGCGTGCCGCCGCTGTACCGGCTGGAGCGTCTGTCGGGCCGCTACAGTGATGCCGCCCGCGAAGCGACGGCCACGCGTTCAGTGCATCCCCTGGACGACTGGCCCGCGCCGGACCTGGGATCCCTGAAGAAAAGTTTTCCGAACTGGTTCCCCTTTGTGGATGTCCAATTTGGCAGCGGCGCGTACATGCCCCTCTTCGACGGGGCCCGCTACCAGGTTTTCATGGATCCCCGGGGCGCGCTGTTCATCCGTCCTGACGGCGAAGCCACCGCCGAAGGGCTGAAGCGCCTGGGCTGGTAAAGCCTTACCCTGATGTGCGCCTCCCGCTTTGCGCGCA
This sequence comes from Achromobacter sp., assembly GCA_003454835.1. GTDB lineage: Bacteria > Pseudomonadota > Gammaproteobacteria > Burkholderiales > Burkholderiaceae_B > Achromobacter. The sequence continues at coordinate 11,587 of DMTA01000432.1, forward strand.
TCGCCGGAATAAATGGGGACAATCCGGCAAAATGAAACTTTGACGCGTCGCAACAGTCGAATTAGCACTCCTATTACTTGAGTGCTAACATCGAATTCATGTCGTTTTCTCGCTATCCGGAGACCCCCGCTATGAAGCAACCCAGTACCTCGTTGACCGCCTCCGGCAACGCTCTGGCGTTGGCCATCGCCAATCCGGGCGCTCTCGGTACGATCGACGCGTATATTTCCGCGGTCAACCGCCTGCCGGTATTGACCGCGGATCGCGAAACGGAACTCGGCCGCCGCCTTCGCGACCAGGAAGACCTCGGCGCCGCTCGCGAGCTCATTCTTTCGCACCTGCGTCTTGTTGTGTCCGTGGCCCGTCAGTATCTGGGTTACGGCCTGCCCCACGCCGACCTCATCCAGGAAGGCAATGTCGGCCTCATGAAGGCCGTCAAACGTTTCGACCCCGAACGCGGCGTGCGTCTGGTGTCGTTCGCGGTTCACTGGATCAAGGCCGAAATCCACGAATACATCATCCGCAACTGGCGGCTGGTCAAGGTGGCAACGACCAAGGCGCAGCGTAAGCTGTTCTTCAACCTGCGCAGCATGCGTCCTGACGGCCAGACCCTGGATCCGGAACAGGTCGACCACATTGCTCGCGAACTGAACGTCCGCCACGAAGACGTGAGCGAAATGGAAGTCCGCATGTCCGGCCGCGACATGTCGCTGGAAAACCAGGACGACGACGACGACAGTTACGCGCCGATCGCCTACCTGTCCGATGAAGGTCGCCAGGAACCCACGCGCGTGCTTGAGCGCGCCGCACGTGACCACCTGCAAAGCGCCGGCCTGACCACCGCGCTTGAAGCGCTGGATCCGCGCTCGCGCCGCATTGTCGAAGCCCGCTGGCTGCAGGACGACGGCGGCGCCACGCTGCACGAGCTTGCCCAAGAGTTCGGCGTATCGGCAGAACGCATTCGCCAGATCGAAGCGGCGGCGCTCAAGAAGATGCGCGGCAACCTCGCTTCCTGATTGCTGCGTCGCGCATGACAAAGGCCGCACCTGCGGCCTTTTTCTTTGGCGCGACAGTTCTTACGCGCCGCCCGTTATCAGCCGCACCTGAGTGCAAGCGGCCAATAAATTGATACAAATTCGGGGTCAAATTTTCTGCGCCTGCAGAAACTTAATGGAGAAGGCGCCGCCTAACTTCATGTAGACCGCGAACTTCGGTTAGCAGTCTTGTCATCCGTCTCGGCTTCTCCTCTTTCCCCTCCCCTATGAGACGGATGCTTGCGGGGCACCTAGCATATCGGTGCCCCGTTTTTTATGCGCGCTCGGAACGCAACGCCCATAAAAAACGGCGCCTACTTCGACGCCGTCCCCGGACATATCAAGCTGCGCGCGCGCTGTCTGGCGCTTGCAGCGCCGTGTGCCAAAGCGCGTCCTGCACGCGGCGCACGCCGGTTGCCATCGACCCATCCTGATAAAGCTTGATCCACCGGTAGCCCGGCGCCATGTTGTCGACGATGTGCTTGCCGTCGCGGATGCTGAATTGAAAGCACGTGGACGGCGTGGCTAACATGCGCAGATTGTGGCGGCGGCGGTCGAACTCATGGTGCACATGGCCCCACAGCAGCACGCGCACCTGAGGAAACCGCGCCAGCAGCTTGAAGAGCGCCTGCGGGTTGTCGATCATCATCGAGTCATGCCAGTGGCTGTCGATCTGCATCGGATTGTGGTGCATCGCCACCAGGGTATGGCGGTTGGGCGCCTGGGCCAGCGCCGCTTCCAGCATGTCGAGTTCACTGTTGCACAAGTGACCGGCGTTCGAGCCGGGCACCGTCGTGTCCAGCGTGACGACGCGCCATGCGCCCACGTCCGTCACCGGCATCGACCAGTCGGACAGTTCCTGGCGCAGGACGGAGGGTTGATCGTGATTGCCGGGCAGGCAGCGGATGGTTGCGCGATCCAGCGCGGCCGAATCGGACAGGATGCGCGCAAAGCGCTGGTAGCCTGCAGCCTCGCCATCCTGCGACAGGTCGCCCGTGGCGAGCAGCAGGTCGGGATGCTTGCCGTCGGCCTCGATCTGGCGCAGCACGGCGCGCAGGCTCGCGTCGGTATTGACGCCCAGCATCGACGTTTCGGGCTCGCCGAAAAGATGGCAATCGGTCAACTGGACGAGCATCGCGGGCGCGTCGTGGCGCCGGGTCAAGGTGTGGATGCGTGCCACGTGCCGCTCCTGCAAAAGTTCGGTGATGCCACATTACCCAAAAAACATGGCGCGGCACGTTTCGCAAGCGTCCATTGGGGTAACGAAACGTGCATTCTCCACGATTCCCGTCACGCCCCGGCCGCGAGCGCCGGAAAAAAGCCGCTATTCTTGTGGAACTTTCCACACGCACTACGATCGGGACGCGGCGCTACCCATGGATGTTGGTTTTCTCGTATTTGGTCTTGCGGGCCTGCTCACGCTAGTCTGCTTCATGCCGCCCCTCGCCGGCCGCGTCAAGCTGCCCTATTCGGTGCTGCTCGCCATCGTTGGCTGTCTGCTCGGGATCGTCATTCACGTGCACGGCTGGGCGCCCGCCTGGATCGGAGATTTTCTTGATTCGCTCGAGCGCTTCGAGATCTCGTCAGAGACCTTTCTGATGGTGTTCCTGCCGGTGCTGCTCTTTGAGACGGCGCTGTCGATGAACGTGCGGCGCCTCATGGACGACATTGGTCCGATCCTGATGATGGCCATCGTGGCGGTGGTCGTCTGCACGGTCGTGGTGGGCGTGACGCTGGACGCCATCTCGCCCTATGGGCTGGTGGTGTGCCTGCTGCTCGGCGCCATCGTGGCCACGACAGACCCGGTGGCGGTGGTCGGCATCTTTCGTGAAGTCGGCGCACCCAAGCGGCTGACCACGCTGGTCGAAGGCGAAAGTCTTTTCAACGACGCGGCGTCCATCGCGTTGTATTCCGTGCTGCTGGCGGTGCTGAGCGGCAAAGGTGAATTGTCCGTCAGCGGCATCTTCAACGACTTCATCGTTCACTTCATCGGCGGCGGCGTGGCCGGCTTTGCGATGGGGCGTCTGGCCTGCTTCCTGTTTGCCTGGCTGCGCGGCTTTCCCACGGCCGAGATCACGCTGACCCTGACGCTGGCCTATCTGTCCTTCTTCATCTCCGAGCACTATTTGAATGTCTCGGGCGTGGTCGCCACCGTGATCGCGGGCCTGGTGGTGGGTTCCACCGGCCGCACGCGCATGTCGCCCACCACCTTCGAGCATCTGTCCAGCGCGTGGGAGCAGTTCGGCTTCTGGGCCAATTCCCTCATCTTCCTGTTCGCGGCCATGCTGATCCCCAAGCTGATGGCCGCGGCCGATTGGCAGGAGCTGGTGCTGGTGGGCGTGGTGTTCGTGGTGACGCTGGTGGCGCGCGCGATCGTGGTGTTCGGGCTGTTGCCGCTCTTGGGCCTGACGCGGTTGGGCACCAAGGTCAGCAACCCTTACAAGGTGGTGATGTTGTGGGGCGGCTTGCGTGGCGCGGTGTCGCTGGCGCTGGCGCTGGCGGTGACCGAACAGACCGGCGTGCCTGAAGAGGCGCGCCAGTTCATTGCCGTGGCCACGACGGGGTTCGTGCTGATGACGCTGTTCGTCAACGGCATCAGCCTGCGGCCGCTGATCCGGATGCTGGGGCTGAACCAGCTGTCGCCCGTGGAGCGCACCATCCGCAACCAGGTGCTGGCCGTGGCGCTGGAAGACCTGCAGGGCAAGACCGAGGAAGTCGCCAAGGCCGAGCATATCGGCAATGAAGTCCGCGACCGCATCCGCGCGGTATTTGACGCCAGTTTGGCCAGCGTGCATGACGGCCGGGTCAGCCAGATGACCGACGAGCAGCGCGTGGCCGTCGGCCTGGCCATCGTGGCGCAGCGCGAAGAGGAAATGTTCTTCGACATCCTGAAGGCGCAGATCGTGGACTGGCGCATGGCCGAAACGCTGCTGGCGCGGGCCGAACGCCTGGAAGACGCGATCCGGCTGGGCGGTGTGGAGGGCTTCGAGCGCGCCATCGCCGCCGACGTCCGCTATTCGACGGGCTTCCGGCTGGCGCTGCGGCTGCATTACGTATTCGGATTCCAGGGCTGGCTGGCGCGTGAACTCGGCCAGCGCTTTGCCAACCTGATGAGCAAACGTTCAGTCGCGCAGCGCCTGATCGGCTTTGCCCGCGAACAGATCACGCCGCTGCTGGGCGAAGAGGCCACGCAGCGCATCGTGTCGCTGCATCAGCGCCGTCTGGACCTGATCGAAAACGCCATGCAGGCGTTGAACCTGCAATATCCGTCGTACGCCCAATGGCTGCAGGAAAGCTATCTGGGCCGCGTGGCCCGCGAGCTCGAGCGCATCCGCTACCGCGACATGCTTGAGCAGTTCCTGATCAGCGGTGAAGTCTATGCCGACCTGACCGAACAACTGAAAAGCCGCTGGTCTCACATCGACAAGCATCCGCCGCTGGACATCGAAATGAGCGCGGCCGAACTCATCAAGCGCGTGCCGCTTTTTGAAGGCCTGTCGCCCGATTCTCTGCGCGCCATCAGCAAGCTGCTCAAGCCGCGCCTTGCCCTGCCCGATCAACGGGTTTTGACCAAGGGGCGGCACGGCGAGGAGATGTGCTTTGTGGCATCGGGCGCCGTGGCGGTCCATTTGCCCGACAACACCATGATCGAGCTGGGCAGCGGCGAATTCTTTGGCGAACTGGGCCTGTTGGGCGAAGAGCAATTGACGCCGGACGTGACATCGCTGGGATACAGCAAGCTTTTGATGCTGTCTTCGCGCGACTTCCATGCGCTGCTGGCCCGCGACGAAAACCTGCGCGATCGCATCCAGGTCGTGGCCAAGCAGCGTCTGCGGGCGATTGAAGTCTGGAAGCAGTTTTCGCAGGCTTCCGCGGCGGCGGCGGCGGCGGCCGCGCCCGCGCCGGTG
>DMTA01000184.1 GCA_003454835.1 Achromobacter sp.
CGGGAAGCAGCGCCAGGCCCAGCAGCATGCTGGCAAGGGGGAAGGGTCGCATCGTCTCACTCCTGTGGTGGGCGGCTCGCTGTGCCGCGCGTGGCCGCCGCGCAGGCGGCGATTCCGGTCTCCCATCGTACGACGGGCCCGGAAATCCGGGCCCGTCGCGATGTGCAGCTGGGTGCAGTCTTAGAACTTGAAGTGCAGGGTGGCCATGTAGCGGCGGCCGCTCTTGTACTTGCCAGCCAGGTGTTCCTTGTCGCCCAGGTACTGGAAGTAGGTCTCGTCCAGCAGGTTCTGCGCGTCCACCGTCAGCGACCAGTTATCGTTGAAGGTATAGCCGAAGCTGGCACCCAGTTCCGCGTAGTCGTCCACGCTGGACGGGGCGGCACCGGCCACGTAGCCGCCGGCCAGATAGCTGTCACGCCAGTTGTAGGTCAGGCGCGCATTGATCGGGCCCTTCTCGTAGTACGGGCTGAAGGCGATGGCATTGCGCGACTGGTACGGCAGCGGATCGCCGGTGTTGTTCTCACCGTTGGCGTAGGTGTAGTTGGCGGTCAGGCCGAAGCCGCTTTCGCCGAAGGGCTGCTGGAAGCTGATGTTGAAGCCCTTGACGTGGCCGCTGCCGGCGTTGCGCGGGCGCTGGATGCTGTAATCGCAGTAGCCGTCGGCGGTGCAGCCGTTGGTACCGACGAGGTTCGCCCAGGTGGCCGGCGAGGTATCGCGGATCGAGTTGTACTGGCGCTCGATGGTGGCCGAGGTGTCGATGTAGTTGTCGATCTTCTTGTAGAACACCGACCACGCCACCACGGCCTGCGGCGCGTAATAGTACTCGGCCGAGGCGTTGAAGTTCCACGACTCATACGGCGACAGATCGGCGTTGCCGCCCGAACCGGTCAGGGTGGTGTCGTTGAGGAAGGTGTTGTTGACCATCTGGTTGTACGGCGCCCAGGCGATCACCTTGGCCGCGGCGAAGCGGAACACCCAGTCGTTGTCGGTGTCCCACGCGACGTTCAACGACGGCAGCACGAAGTCTTCCTTCTTGGTGCGGGTCTGCCACTTGCTGTCCAGGTCGGTCAGGGTCGGCGTGCCGCCGTAGACGAAGCCGCTGCCTTCGGTCTTGGAATCGACGTAGCGCACGCCCAGGTTGCCGCGCAGCGGGCCGTTGGAGAAGTTCAACTGCGCGTAGGCCGCGTTGTTGGTCTGGGTCAGCGCCCAGCTGTTGTTGAGGTAGCTGGCCGGATCGGGGTTGCTGTAGTCGATCGGGCTGTTGCGCACCCAGTTCAGCACGTTGTTGCGGCCGGCCTGCACGTGGNNCCGGCCGAACCCCAGTTGGCCGGGTCGCGGGCGCCTGCCGGGTCATCGAAGGTGATGCCCTTGTCCATGTTCCAGCTGTAGCCGCCGTTGTAGAACGGCTCGATGAAGTACTGGGCCAGGTTCTTGTTGTCGGACTTGCTCTGGCCGGCCTGGCCGGTCACGCCCCAGCTTTCGCCCTTCCAGGCGCCACGCAGGTCCACGCCCTTTGTGACCACTTCGGACAGGCGCACATTGTTGTCATAGATCAGCGTGCCGCTGTTGGCGATGGCGCTGGCGTTGGAGTGGCCGCTGGTGGCCACGCCGTTGCGCACGTCGCCGAGCTGGTTGACGGCGTTGACGGTGCCCGGGTTCCAGGTCAGGAAGGAGTAGAGCGACTGGTTGTAGTTGTCGAACTTTTCCTTGATGTACATGCCGCTCAGGTTGAACTCGAGGTCATCGGTCGGCTTGAACTGCAGGTTGACCACGGCGCTGTCGCGCTTGCGTTCCTGCTGGAACCAGGCGGCGTTGAACGAGTTCGGCACGTCCACGTCGGCAGCCACGCCGGTGGCATTGGGGAAGGTGCTGGCCTTGGTGTAGCCGAACACTTCCTTGCCCTGGCGGTCGACGGCTTCTTCGTAGTGCTGGGCCGAGACGGCCACGCCGAAGGTCTCGTCGTTGTTCTTCCAGCTGTACAGCACGGCAGCGTTCGGCTTGCCTTCGCTGGCCTGCTGGCTGTAGCTGTAGCCCACCGAGGCGGCCACTTCGTTCTGCTTCAGGTCCAGCGGCTGGCGGGTGTGCATCAGCACGGTGCCGCCGAGGCTGCCTTCGGTCAGTCGCGCTTCGGACGACTTGATGATCTCCGCGCGGCCCAGAATCTGCGGGGCCAGCAGCGTGTAGTCGAAGCCGCGGTTGGGCTGTTCGCCGTACAGCCAGATGGCCTGCGCAACCGGGTGGTTGTCCAGGAAGGACAGGTTGAGGCTGGGGTCGGTGCCGTCGATGCTGACGCGCTCGCCCTGGCCGAATCGGCGGTCCAGGGTCACGCCCGGGATCTGCGACAGCGCTTCGGCAACGTTGGTGCTGGGGAACTTGCCGATGTCCTCNNTTTTCCAGGCTGGCGCGGATGCCCACCACCTGCACGGTGTCCAGGTCCTGCGGGGTAGCCTGCTGGGCGTGCGCCGAGAAGGCGAGGCAGCCGACGATGGCTGCCGAAAGCAGAGTCTTGCGGGTGTTCATGATG
>DMTA01000544.1 GCA_003454835.1 Achromobacter sp.
GCGCGCTGTTCCGCCAGATCCAGCTGCTCGGGACGCGCGGGCGCCTCGCAAGCGTTCAGCTCCACACCCGTGGACAGGCGCAGCCCGCGCGCCATGGGCGACAGCACGTAGCCGCCGCCTGTGTCGTAAACGGGCCGCGTGACGCGTGCGCCGTCGCGGCCGTTGTAATGCATGTGATACCCGCGTTCGAACGCCATGGGCAGGTCGATGCCGGTGGTCTTGAGCATCGCCTTGGACCACGGCCCCAGCGCGACGACCAGTCGGTCAGCTGACACCGATTCCGATGCGCGCGTTGCCTGTACTGTCCAGCCGTTGGCATCGCGGCGGATGGCGGCGGCATCCATCCGTTTGAAGATGCCGCCCTCGCGCTGGAACAGTCCGGCGTACGCGGCAACGACCTCGTGCGGATCGTCCACCGAATACGAACCCTGAATCCACAATGCCCGATGAAAGATGGGCGACAGGGCGGGTTCAAGCTCGGCAAGCGCTGCGGGATCGAGTTCGCGGGTCGGCACGTCGTACTGGGCGAACGTGCGTCGTGCCAGCGCGCCGCCGTTCCAGGCCGCCGCCGTGCGGTACAGGAAGATCCAGCCGGTGTCGCGCAGCCGGTGGCGGGCGCCGCTTTCTTCCAGCAGCTTCAGGTGTTCGGGCGCGGACAGGCGGATCAGGCCGTCCAATGCGCGGGCGGTTTCCTGGAAGACGGACGTCCGGGCGTTCATCAGGAATCGCGCCGCCCAGCCCAGGTTCGCCGCCAGGTAGGGCCAGCGGTATCGGAACTGGACGGTGTCGTTCTTCAGGAGACGCGGCAGTTGCCCCCACAGCCTAGGATGATTGAACGGCATCAGCGAGCTGCGGGCCAGCACGCCCGCGTTGCCCATCGACGTTTCCATCCCGGGCGCCTGCCGGTCCACAAGCGTGACCGACATGCCGCGCCGCTGCAGTTCCAGCGCGCAGCAGACGCCGACAATGCCGGCGCCCAGCACGATGACGTGATTACCCATGTCTTGTCTCATCCTTGTCGATGGCCGCCTAGAATACGCGCTGCCGCCGTCACACCCCACCATGACGCTTCTTCGAAGACCGAATACCCCGACAGGTCGGCGTGCGCGAACAGCACTGGACCGTCCACCGCGCGCAGCGCCGCCAGGCCCGGGTTGGACAGATAGCCGCAGACCGGCGTGGCCATGGCGTGGCCGCGCACCGTGATCTCCAACTGGCGCGCGTTGCGCCAGAACGCCTTGCCATACGCCGCGACCAGATCCACCGCGGCCACGTCGCGCAGGTCTTGCGGACTGGCGCGCGTCAGCCAGTCGCGCGCCGCCTGCGGCGTCTGACCGCTCAGCGCGTGATACGCCGTGAATACGCTGCGCGGCGTGCGCGCCACGCGCAGCAATTGATGGGTGGACACGACGTAGCCCAGCGCCTGGCCTTCGTAGACGACGTTGTCCCACGACAGCGGCTCGCCCGGCGCTTCCATCGGGTAGCCCTCCATGACGAAGTTCGACACCATCCAGGCCGCATGCGGCGCGGCGTGCGTGGCCGGGTCGTAGCCGTACGCGCGGATGTCCGGCAGCAGGCGTTGCGCCACGAAGAGCGGCATGGCGCAGACGGTGCGACGCGTCTGCAGGGCGTAGGCGCGAGGCGCGCTCTCCGTCGTGTTTTCCACGCACAGGACGCGCGGCCCCGCCGGCAATTCTTCGATGCGCACCGCCGTGCCCAGCAACAACCAGTCCGCGTGCCCAAGCTTTTGCGTGATGGCCGCGCGCATCCGTTCGGCCAGCGTCGCCAGCCCACCCGGCCAGGTCAACACGGCGCCCTCGCCGGCATTGGCGGCATGGCCGTCGCGGCTGGCAAAGTAATGCAGCCCCGCCCACGCCGACACCACGTCATAGTCCGCGCCGTAGTCGTCCCGGCAGCAGTAGTTCAGATACCAATGCAGCGCGGACGAGGTATAGCCTTCGCGCGCCAGCCAGTCCTTGAACGTCAGCGCGTCCAGCGCAAGCCACGCCGGGTCGCGCGATGACAGATCGAGCGGGATGCAGAACACCTTGCGGCCGTCGTTGCCGACCTGCGTGCGCAACCGATCGATCAGCGCCAGAAAGCGCTGGTGCTGGGCGGCGTCGCCATCCGGCACGCCCGTCATCGGCAGCAGGTGTTCTTCCCAGCGCCCGTTGCGCAGCAGCCTTTCCTGCGGCGAATGCACCAGGACGGCTTCGTCGTAGTAGGGCCGCGCGTTGCCCACGCCGCGCTCGATGATGCCGAAGTCGGCCAGCATTTCACGCACGTGCGCGGACGCCAGCGAGGGCAACGGCAGGTAATGCGCACCCAGCGGGTAGTCCAGCCCATCGCGCATGCCCGCGGCGGCGTTGCCCGCGAATTCGGGCCCCTGCACCACGACAAAATCGGTGAACCCTTCGCGGGCCAGCTTCCAGGCGCAGGACAGACCCGCCACGCCGGCGCCCAGGATGGCGACCTCGTGCTGCCGGGTGGCCGACGGCTGCGGCAGCGCCGCCTTGTCACGCAGCGCGTGACCGGCCTGCATGCCGGGGTAGTGGACGTCAGGCGTTGTCTCGACGACGCGTGCGCGCCAGTAGCCGACCGAACCCGCGGCGGCGGCCGTGGCAGCGCCCAACAGGAAGCTGCGGCGCCGCATCAGCGGATGACCTTGCGCCAGTCCTCGTCGAAGTAGCGCACGAGCGATTGTTCGTTCAGGCGGTTCGGCGGCATGGCCAGCGCCGGCATGTCGGCGGGAAAATGAAAGAGCTCGCGCACGGTGACGGCATCCAGATAGCGCGTGGGCACGGTGATTTTTTCGGGCGGCGCGTAGTCGCGCCGCTTGCTGGCCAGGATGAAGCCCCAGTCGCCAAACGACGGCACGTAGGTGTGATACGGCCAGGTGTTCAGGCCGGCTTCCTTCAGGGTCGCGTCCACGCTCCAGAACGAGCGCGGCGCAAAGTAGGGCGAAGTGGACTGCACGACCATGTAGCCGTTTTCGGCCAGATGCCGCGCCATCAGGTGATAGACCGGCACGGAATACAGCCGCCCCAGGCCGAAGTTGGACGGATCGGGAAAGTCCACCACGATGAAGTCGTAGACCTCGGCGTGGGTCTCCAGCCACCGCCCCGCGTCGTCATTGATGACGGTGACGCGCGGGTCCTTGAGTGCGCCCGCGTTCAGCGCGACCAGCGGGTCCGAGCGCGAAAACAGATTCGTCATGGCCGGATCCAGATCCACAAGCGTGACGTGCTCAATGTTCTTGTATTTCAGGATCTCGCGCACGGCCAGGCCGTCGCCGCCGCCCAGCACCAGCACGTTGCGCGCCCACGGCAGCACCTGCAGGCCGGGATGCACCAGCGATTCGTGATACCGGTGCTCGTCGCGCGACGAGAACTGCAGGTTGCCGTTGATGTACAGGCGCAGGTCGTCGTGCCAGCGCGTCACGGCCAGGCGCTGGTACTGCGTGGTTTCGGCGTGGATGATGTCGTCGCCATACAGGCCTTTTTCGGCCCAGGCGGTCATGCTGCCGGAATAGACAAACCCCAGGCCCAGGATGCCCAGCACCACGCCGGCGCGCACGGCCTTTTCGCCCGGGCGGGAAACCTCGGCGCGGAACAGCCACGTAGTCCACAGCGCCACGCTGGCGTTCAGGATGCCGAACAGGAAACTGGTGCGCAGCAGCCCCAGCTTGGGCGCCAGCAGCAATGGGAACACCAGCGACACGGCCAGCGCGCCCAGGTAGTCGAAGGTCAGCACACGGCTGACGATTTCGCGGAATTCGGCCTTGCGCTGATTGAAGACCCGCATCACCAGCGGGATCTCCATGCCGACCATCAATCCGATGATGAAGACGCCGACATATAAGGCCGCGCGAAAGGGCGCGGACAGCCACGCGAACACCAGGAACAGGACCGCGGCCGACACGCCGCCCAACAGCGCCACCAGCAGCTCGACGTCGATGAAGCGATTCAGAACGTCTTCGTCTCTTACATATTTTGACAACCACGAACCGATGCCCATCGCGAAGAGATAGCACCCGATCACGGAGGAGAACTGAAGGATCGAATCCCCAAGCAAATAGCTGGCGAGCGCGCTGCTGATGAGCTCGTAGCCCAACCCGCAGGACGCAACGATCAATACCGAGAGAATGAGAACGCGGTCGCGCATGGGAGTGTCCGAGCCAAAAAATGCGTTCGCAGTATATCGAACGCGACGTATATACTGCGCGCAATTGGGAGGCTGGCAATGGGAGAAGCAATGCATCCGGCGGTGACCTATCTGATCTATATCGTCTCGGCGCTTGTCATGCTGGGCGTTTTCACGGCGGTCTACACGGCCATCACGCACTACAAGGAATTCGACCTCATCCGCGAGGGCAACATTGCCGCCGCCCTGTCTTATGGCGGCGCGCTGGTCGGCTTCAGCCTGACCCTGTGTTCCAGCATCGCGGTCCACGCCAGCTTCGTCATGTTCGTGGTCTGGGGCGTGGCGGCGATGATCGTGCAGATCGTCGTTTACGCGGTGGTGTCCAAGGCCATACGCGGCATGACGGACGCCATTGCCGAAAACAATATCGCCATGGGCGGCCTGATCGGCGCGATCTCGCTGGCGGCCGGCATCGTCAACGCCGCCTGCCTGACCTGAGCGGCGCGCACTCTCCGATCTGACACAGGAGGACTTTCCATGAGTCTCGGTTCATTCATTCGCAAGCAGTTCATCGACATCCTGCAATGGAACGAGGATCGCGACGGCGTGCTCGCCTGGCGCCATCCGATGCAGGATTTCGAAATCCAGTACGGCGCCAGCCTGACCGTGCGGGAATCGCAGATGGCCGTGTTCGTCAACGAAGGCAAGGTGGCCGATGTGTTCGGCCCCGGCATGTACAAGCTGACGACGCAGACACTGCCAATCCTGACCTACCTGAAGAACTGGGACAAGCTGTTCGAGTCGCCCTTCAAGTCGGATGTCATCTTCTTCAGCACGCGCCTGCAACTGGGCCGGCGCTGGGGCACGGCCCAGCCGGTGACGCTGCGCGACAGCGAGTTCGGCATGGTGCGCCTGCGTGCGTTCGGCGTGTATTCGTACCAGATCGCCGATCCCGGCAAGTTCTATCGCGAAATCAGCGGCACCCGTGACGTGTACACGGTGGACGACCTGGAAGCGCAGCTGCGCAACATGGTCGTGGCCGCCATGACCACCGCCCTGGGCAGTTCCAAGGTGCCGTTCCTGGACATTGCCGGCAACCAGGGCCTGATGTCGCAGAGCATCGCCGAACAGCTCGCGCCCGTGTTCGACCGCTACGGCGTCAAGCTGGACAACTTCACGGTCGAAAACGTGTCGCTGCCCGAAGAGCTGCAGAAGGCGCTGGACACCCGGATCTCGATGGGGATGGCCGGCGACCTGGGCAAGTTCACGCAGTACCAGACGGCGACGTCGATTCCGCTGGCCGCGCAGAACGAAGGCGGCATTGCGGGCATCGGCGCGGGCCTGGCGGCCGGCGCGGCGCTGGGTCAGACGAAGGCGCAGGGACTGGGCGTGGCGCAGGGCCAGCCGCAGCA
>DMTA01000020.1 GCA_003454835.1 Achromobacter sp.
TGTTCCGGCTGTCCGAGGACGCCGGGCGGCGCGGGCAGGACCAGGAGCCGCCGCGCGCGCCGAGCGCGCTGATGCTGGCTTAGCGCGGTTATTTTCCGCAGGCGGCCTGCAACGCCTTCATCTGCGGGCTGCCGGGCGCAAAGCGCACGAACTGCACCTGGCTTTCGTCCAGCGTTTCGTCCTTGATGGTGGTGACCAGGGTGTCGTTCAGGTAATAGCTGGTGGCCGGCATGAAGCCAACCTGCGAACGCCGGCAATCGAACAGCACGTCTGACACTGACCGGTCATAGCGCGCGCGCTGCTTGCCCCCGCCCGGGATGGTCTGCGCGGCGGTGTAGCGCAGTTCCATCTTGCCCCGGGCGTTGCCTGATGCTTGCCGGGTGTCGGGCAGTCCTCCGATCCGGATAGAGACATTGGGGTGATCGGGACGCGGCGGCACGTCGAACCATTGCTGCGCGTGCGCGCTGGTGCAGGCGAGGAGCGCGGCCAAGGTCGAGGCGGAAACAGCAAACGGTAGGCGCATGGATTGTCCGTGGTCGAAAGCGGTTTTCTTCTGCCGCCGCCCGGTGGCGCTTCGGTTGTGCGTCGCATCTGGGCAGGGCGTTCAAATGTAGCAAAATGCGGTCTGGCGGCGCGCGCGAAATTCAGTGCGACAGCCCGTGCGGCGGCCGATGCAACATTCACCATCCGGATTTCTCATGCCCCAGTTCGATCTCTATCAGGTAGACGCCTTCACCGCCGCGCCCTTCGGCGGCAACCCCGCCGCGGTGATGCCGCTGCAGGCCTGGCTTCCCGACGAAACGCTGCAGCGCATTGCCGAGGAAAACAACCTTTCCGAAACGGCCTATTTCGTCCGGACCGGCGACGTTTATGAACTGCGCTGGTTCACGCCCGCCGTCGAGGTCGACCTGTGCGGCCATGCGACGCTGGCATCGGCCTACGTGCTTTTCGAACAGTTGAACGCGCAGGAAGACGTGCTGCGGTTTTCAACACGCAGCGGCGAGCTGCGCGTGCGTCGCGCGGGCGACCGGCTGGCGATGGACTTTCCGGCCAAGCAGCCGCAGGCCGAGGACATTCCGCCGGGCCTCCTGCAGGCGCTGGGCCTGCCCGCCGCGCAGGCGGTGTATCGCACCGATGACTATCTGGTGGTGATCGAGGACGAGTCGCTCGTCGACGACCTGAACCCGGATTTCGCGGCACTGGCGGCCTTTGACGTGCGAGGCGTGGCCGTGACGGCGCCGTCCGTGCGCTTTGACTTCGTGTCGCGCTGGTTCGGTCCGCGCGTGGGCGTGAATGAAGACCCCGTGACGGGGTCGGCGCACACGTCGCTGGCGCCGTATTGGGCGCATCGCCTGGGCAAGCGCACGCTGTCGGCGCAACAGGGCGGGGCGCGCAAAGGCCAACTGCATTGCGAGGTGCAGGACAACGGACGTGTCGTGATCAGCGGGCAGGCGGCGCTGTACCTGCGCGGCACGATTTATCTTTAAGACGTCGTCCGGATACGCATCAACATGAATTCCTTTGAATCCATCCGGACGCAGTTCGCGCGGTTCGGCGAACTGCGTCCGCAGCCGCGCGATGCGTGGCAAGGCGAGCTTGCACTGCCGCAGGTGCTGGCCGACTTCTACGAGCAGGTCGGCCCGTGGGGCGCCACCTATCACCAGAACGTGGGGCCGGTCGGCATCACGCTGTCCGAGACCAATATCAGCTTTCCGCCACTGCACAAGCTGTGGGACCGGCAGGCCGGCTATCGCTGGGACGCGTCGAACGGCGAGCGTGTCGCCGAGTGGCAGGACAACTGGCTGGTGATCGCAGACCAGAACGCCGACCCGTTCATCCTGGATACCGGGTCCGGCGAGATCCTCTACGCCATGCACGGCACGGGCGCGTGGGATGCCGACGTGGTGGCGCCCGATCTGCCGACGTTCGCGGCCGCGATGGCCGCGGTCGGCGTCGTGTGCCTGGAGGCTGACGAAGACCTGCGCAACGATGACTGGGAAATCAGGCCCGAGCATCGGGCGCGGGCGTTGCAGGCGCTGACCACTGTGCTGGGTGACCCGGTCGAGGCCGAGTGCTTCCTGGACCTGCTTGAGTTCTGACGAAGGAAAGAGACGAATGGCAACGTTTGCCGAACTGGCCGAGGATTGCGGCGTGGCCTTGCCCGGGATGCTTGCCCGGCTGATCGACGCCGGCCGCACCGGCTATGGCGAGGACAGCGCGGCGTGGCGCGCCGACTGGAAGGGCAACACGCTGGCCGCGCGGCCCGTGCTGTCCTGCATGGATGACCTGGAATGGATCGACGCGCAGCAGGCGCGCGAAACCGCCGAGGAATGGCTCAACCCTGGCTATCAGCACGGCCGGCGCTTTCTGCCGTTCGCGGAGTCCGGCGCGGGCGACGCCTATTGCCTGACGCCCACGGCGGGCGGCGTGGGCGTAGCGCTCGTCTGGCATGACAGCGGCGATGCGCGTGTGGATTGGCCGTCATTCGAGGCGTTCGTGTTCGACGCGCTGGTGCGCAGCGCGGCGGACGTGGGGCATCTTGTCGAGGATGGCTTCACGCCGGCCGAGGCGGTGGCTTGTGTCGCGGCGAACATCAACGCATTGAAGGAATACCTGCCGCCGGCGATGCAGGCGGAACTGGACCGGTTGACGGCCGAAGCCCCGCCAGCGCCGGCGGGCGGTTCGACGGTTTGGATCAATGAGGCGTCCGTGGACGTGGCGTTGGCGTTGTTGCCGGCGGCGGAGGATGCGCCTTTCGAGGTGGTGCCGCGTTGGGAATGCGGGGAAGGGTAGCGCTGTAAAACCTGGCGCCATGAACCCGGGCGCGATGCACGCGGGCGACGGTTGCGTCCAGCTACGCGTCTTTCAGGGAATCCCCGTCAGCAGATGCGGCGCGGAGCCCGAGGCCGCGCGCCGGAAGCGCGACGGCGACACGCCCATGTGATCGCGAAAGAACCGCGAGAAATTTCCAGGCGTCGAAAACCCCAGGTCCATCGCCACCGAGGTCAGCGGCTGTTCCTGCTGGACCAGCCTGCGTACGGCTTCTTCCACGCGCACCGCGCTCCAGAACACCTGCGGGGTGGTGTTTAGCTGGTCGCGGAACAGCGCAAAGAAGTGGCCTCGCGACAGCCCCACCTTGCTGGCGATGTCTTCCACGGCAACCGGTTCGTGGACGTTTTCGCGCATGTACAGGATGGCAGTGCGAAGGCGCCGGTCCAGCGTCTGCGGGCGGGCGGCCGCGCCGGGCGGGCGGCTGGTCTGGGAGGACGATTCGATCGCTGCCTGCAGCAGCGCCTCGACCTGGGTGTCGATGTCGGCGCGCGGATGGTCTTGCGGCGCGACGATCTTGTCCAGCAGGCTCCAACAGCCCTGGCGCACGGCCGGGTCGATAGGCACGCCGGGCGCGGTGAAATGAAAGGGGCGACCGGTGGCGGCGCGGCGCTCGTCCAGCCAGGGCTTGGCGATGTACAGAACCAGGAAGACGGCCGGACCCGAGCGGTCGAGCAGGCGGGCGTCATGGGATTCGTAGGTGTTGGTGCCGAGCGCAAGGTGTTCGCTGTAGGGCACGAGTTTCGAGCCGATGTGCGCCTCGGCTCTTGCGCCGCCCAGCCACAGGGCAAGCTGCACTTCCGCGTGCGCATGCGCAATCAAATCGCCGCGCAGTTCCAGCACGACCGCGCGGCCGAACGCGCCTTCGTGCAAGGCGTAAGTCTCTTGCATGATCTGTCTCCCAGTTTCTGATCGGGCGATGCGCGCACTCGCCTCGCCGGGGCCACCTGTCCGCCGGGGCCTTCTGCGGGAATTTTATGGGCGTGGTTTGGGGCATTGCCGGGCTCTAGGTGTATACACCTATCACGCCATCTGACTCTGCGATAAGTTCCCGCACCGGACGATAAGCGCGGCCGTGCCGGCGCTCCTAAAGTCGTGCTGACGGCGAGGCATGAACCGCTCGCCGATTTTCAGAAGCACGAAGGAGACCGCGGTGCGTATTGCAAGTTATTTGATGAACGGAGAGCCCGGCGTCGGCCTGGTGTCGGACGACGGCCTGTCGATCGCGCCCCTGGCGCTTGATGACGCGGGCAGGCAGCTCGGCGCACAGGCCGTGATCGACCTGTTGGCCGCGGGCCGCTCGCTGCCCGACACGTTGGCGCCGCTGCGCCTGTCCGACGTCGACCTGCGGGCGCCGCTGCCCCGGCCGAGGCGCAACGTGTGGTGCGTAGGACGCAACTACCACGCACATGCAAAAGAGTTGTCTGCGTCCGTCTTCAAGGACAACGACGCCAATCCGGAATCGTGGCCCATCGTCTTTACCAAGGTGCCGGAATGCGTGGTGGGGCCGCGTGCGCAGGTCCTGCTGCCGGTCGGCGTGTCCACGCAGATCGACTACGAGGCCGAGCTGGGCGTGGTCATCGGCAAGAAGGGCAAGAACATCGCGCGCGGCGCTGCCCTGGAACACGTCTTCGGCTACACCGTCATCAACGACGTCACCGCCCGGGACGTGCAGATGCGGCATCAGCAGTGGGACATGGGCAAGTCGTTCGATACCTTCTGTCCGATGGGGCCGTGGATCGTCACGGCAGATGCATTCGATGGGACGAGAACGCGCGTGCGCTGCTGGGTCAACGGAGAACTCCGGCAGGACGGTCCCACGGAGAACATGATCTTCGACATCCCGACCCTGATCGAAACGATCTCGCGCGGCATCACGCTGTATCCCGGCGACGTGATCGCCACCGGGACGCCGGCGGGTGTCGGCATGGGCATGACGCCGCCCCGGTATCTGGCGGCCGGCGACGTGGTGCGCGTGGAGGTCGAGGGGCTGGGCAGCATCGAGAACCAATTCGTGGAGAAGGCGTCATGACGACAACAACGATCAATGGCCTGACGGTGGAAGTCGACGGCGACGGGCCCGCATTGCTGTGCATCCACGGGCTGGGCGGCTCGTCCAACACCTGGACGCCTCTGATGGGCGCGTTGACGGGGTATCGCGTCATCCGCCCGGACCTGCCGGGGAGCGCCAGATCGCCCTTGCCGGACGGCGAGTTGTCCATCTCGGGTTATGTCGACGCGCTGGTCTCGGTGCTGAAAGCGCTGGACTGCAGTGCGGTGCACATCGCCGCGCACTCCTTGGGGACCATCGTTGCGCAACATCTGGCGCTGAAGGAGCCGGCCCGGGTCCGGTCGCTGGCGCTGTTCGGACCGCTGGCCGAACCGCCGGAGGCGGGGCGGCCGGGCATCCGGGGACGCGCGTCGCTGGCCCGCCAAGGCGCGCCCGCCATGCAGGAGATCGCCGATGCCATCGTCAAAGGCGCGACCAGCCGCCGCACCAAGGCGGAACTACCGGCGGTCCTGGCGCTGGTCCGGGAAAGCGTGATGCGGCAGCCGCCGGAAGGGTATGCGCAAAGCTGCGAAGCGCTGGCCGATGCGCAGTCCGCCGACCTTGAACGCCTGGACGTGCCGGTGCTGCTCGTGACGGGCGACGAAGATGGCGTTGCGCCGCCGGCGAATGTGCAGGTGATGGCGGGTCGCATCCCGGACAGCCGCTGCACCATCGTGCCGGATTGCGGGCACTGGACCACGTTTGAGCAGCCGGGTGCTTGCATCGAAGCGTTCAAGGCGTTTCACGCGGGCCTGAGTCGGTGAGGCGCGGCTGACTGCCAGGCTAGCCGCACCCGGTCCGCCGCACTGGCGCCGCAACGCAGGATTCGCAGCATCGATCCGCGGCGCCGGCTTCGCGCCAACACTTTTCATAAAAATATTCCGGCCCGTCGCGGGCCGGGAGGAGACCACGCATGTCCAGATTCGCGATTACCAACGTCGTCATCTTTGACGGAAGCGGCGACGACGTCTTTGACGGAGAGTTGCTGATCGACGGCGGCCGCATCGCCGACGTGGCGCGCCTGCCCGATCGGGTCAACCGGGACGGCGCGCGTGTCATCGACGGCAAAGGCCGGTTCCTGATGCCGGGAATGACCGAGGCCCACACGCATTTTTCTTGGAATGACCAGCCCACGCTGGCGGCCATCCAGTTCATGCCGCCCGAGGAGCACATCCTGTGGTGTGTCCGCGTGGCCAAGCGCTACCTGGAAATGGGGTGGACGTCCGCCATTGGCGCGGCGGCGGCCAAGCCGCGGCTGGATGTGGTGCTGCGCAACGCGATCGAGGCCGGCGAGTGCCCCGGTCCGCGCTACCTGGCCGGCAGCCAGGAAATCACGACCATCGGCGCGCTGGGCGACAACACGTTGCCGCACATGCACTTCGAGGAGCTTAGCTTTGGCAGCGTCTGCAGCGGTCCCGAGGAAATCCGCCGTTCGGTCCGCACGTTCATCAAGTACGGCGTCGACCATCTGAAGATCAACCTGTCTGGCGAATACATCGCGGGCCTGCCGGCCGAGATGTCGCCCTTCGCGGAAGACGAAATCGCCATGCTGGCCTCGGAAGCCAAGCGGTATGGCAAACGGATCGCGGCCCACGCGCGGTCCAGCGAATCGGTCAAGCAATGCGTGCGTCACGGCATCGAGATGGTGTATCACGCCAGCTTCGCGGACGACGAAGCGCTGGACATGCTGGAGGCGAACAAGGACAAGCATTTTGTCGCGCCGGGCATAGGCTGGCTGGTCCGCACCGCCTATCATGCGTCCGACTACGGCATCACGCCCGCCATAGCCGAAAGCATGGGCTACAAGCGCGAGCTGGAAATCGCCGCGGAAAGCCTGCGCAAGATGCACAAGCGCGGCATACGCATCCTGCCGGGCGGCGACTACGGATTCGCCTGGATGCCGCACGGCACGAATGCGAACGACCTCCAGTACTTCGTGGACTACATCGGCATGACGCCGGTCGAGGCACTAATTGCGGCGACGCGGCTGGGCGGGCAGATCATGCAGCGGCCTGACGAGCTGGGGATGCTGCGGGCGGGGTATCTGGCCGACGTCGTGATGGTGGACGGCAATCCGCTAAACGACCTGTCGCTGCTTGTCGATCCGGAGCGCATCGTTCTGGTGATGAAGGACGGGAAGGTTTGCAAGGACAAGTGCGGCACGGTGCAGGATGGCACTGGGACCTTGAACGCGGACCAGCCGCTGCGTGCGGAGCCGGCCCTGGCCTGAGGCGGCGCGAAGGGTGCAGCGGCGAAGCGCGCCTACGGGAGGCGCTGCGGCTTGCGGCTATCGCAGGGAGGTAAATTGCGCCAGACCGGACGCGCGTCGCGGTACGATTCGACATCGCCGCGCCGCCCGTCCCGCCGGCTCGTCCGTCCCCTCCCTGAGAACGCTGCATGAACACCCGTAGACACCTCTGCGCCGGCCTGCTTTGCGCCGGCCTTCTTGCCGCCGTGTCCGGCCCCGCCCTCGGCCGCTCTGAATTGCCCTACATCGACAGCGTCGTGAACGAGGCGGCCCGCGCGGTCATGCGGCAGCACGACATCGCGGGCATGGTGATCGCCGTCACGCATCAGGGCCGCCAGCGCTTCTACACCTATGGCGTCGAGTCGCTGGAAACGCGGCGCGCGGTCAATCGGGACACGCTCTTCGAGCTGGGTTCGATCAGCAAGACGTTTACCGCGACGCTTGCCGCCTATGCGCAGGCCAAGGGCCAGTTGGCGCTGAGCGACAGCCCGGCACGGTTCGTGCCCGAGCTTGCCGGGACCGACTTCGCCAAGCTGACGCTGGTGAACCTTGGCACGCACACCACGGGCGGTTTTCCGTTGCAGGTGCCCGACGACGTGCGCGACAACGCGCAACTGATGCAGTACCTGAAGGCATGGAAGCCCGAACACGCGCCGGGCACGTATCGGTCGTATGCCAATCCCAGCATCGGCATGCTGGGTGTCGTGGCCGCCGCCAGCCTGAAGCAGCCGTTCGCGCAGGCGATGGAGAAGGACCTGTTTCCGAAACTGGGCCTGTCCAGCACCTACATCGACGTGCCCGCCGCGAAGGCGTCGCGCTATGCGCAGGGCTACAACAAACAGGGCGCGCCGGTGCGCGTGAATCCCGGCGTGCTCGCGGCCGAGGCCTATGGCGTCAAGTCCAGCGCGCGCGACATGTTGCGCTTTGTGGAAGCCAGCATGGACATGGACGTGCTGGACAAGGACATCCGCCGCGCCCTCGCGGATACCCATGTGGGCTATTACCAGGTGGGCGGAATGACGCAGGACATGGCGTGGGAACAGTTTCCGTATCCCGTGGCGCTGGAGACGCTGCTGACGGCCAACGCCGGCACGCTGAACAGCCAGAGCCATCCGGCCCAGGCGCTGCAACCGCCCTTGGCGCCGCTGGCCGAGAGCTGGATCAACAAGACGGGCTCGACGAACGGCTTTGGCGCCTACGTGGCGTTTGTGCCCGCACGCAAGATGGGCATCGTCATCCTGGCCAACCGCAACTATCCGAACGAAGCGCGCGTGCGCTTGGCGGCCGAAATCCTGGGCGTGCTGGATAAGCAGCCGGCGCCAGCCCGCGCTGGGCGTTGACCGCGAAATTGCGCTGCACGGTGGCAGCCGGCCTGGGGCGCATCCGCAGTGTTCAGTGTCGTGGGCGCTGACGCTTTGCGAAGGGGTTGCGTGCGGAAAAGGATGGCGCGCCCATTTGGATACGAATTACGACGTCAGCCGGTGAGGGAAGCCCCCGCTCCTTAGCAGGAGGAAACTCAGTGTGGATCCCGTCGGGCCAATCGAACCTGTTTCAACATATCTCCGGTGCATCCCGTCCCCAATAAACAAACGGTCTTCTTGTCCGATAATGCAGGTCGTCGCCCCATGCCGGACCTTTCATGCCTCGCGTCATCCCCCGCTTCGTTTTTCCGTTGTTTGTCACCCTGACGGCCGTCCTGGCCGGATGTTCTTCCCCCAAACCCGTCTACGAGCGCGAGGACTTCGCGGAAAGCAACACGTTTTCGCGCAGCGTCCCGGCAGCCAGCAGCGCCGCGTGCGACGCGGGCCGGCGCGCTCTGCTCAGCCAGGGGTATCTCATCGACAAGTACGAGCCGTCGCGCGTCACCGGCCACAAGAACTTTGAGGGCGAAGACGGGCAGCATACGCAGATCAGCTTCAACGTCGAGTGTGCATCGGACGGCAGCGGGAACGACCGCGCAACCGTGTTCGCGAACGCCGTGCAGGACCGCTATTCGATCAAGCGCACCGGCAACTCCGCCAGTGTTGGCGTCAGCGTGCTGGGGCAGGTGTCGATGCCCTTTGGCGGCAGCGACGATTCGCTGGTCAAGACCGCCAGCCAGACGGTGACGCGGCCCAAGTTCTATGACGGGTTCTTCCAGTTGCTGCAGCGGTTCCTGCCGGACGCGCAGGCGGCCGCCGCGCCACATGAGCCGCCCGTGCGTACGAAAGGCGCCGCAC
>DMTA01000524.1 GCA_003454835.1 Achromobacter sp.
GCCGGCTGCTCACCCACGTGCGCGACGTCATGCGCCAGGGATCCGCGCTGCCCATCGTCATGGCCGACACCCCGGTGTCTCAGGCCCTGGAGGTCATGTCGGCCAAGGGCATGGGCATGACGGTCGTGACCGACGCGCAGCACCGCCCGCTGGGCATCTTCACCGACGGCGACCTGCGCCGTCTCATCGCACGGCACGGCGACATCCGCAGTCTGACCGTCGAGGCAGGCATGACGCGATCGCCGCGCAGCATCAACCCCGAGGCGCTGGCCGTCGAGGCCGCCCGGCAGATGGACGAACAACGGCTCAATCACATGCTGGTGATGGACAATGACGGCGCGCTGGTCGGTGCATTGCACATGCACGATCTGATGGCCGCTAAAGTGGTATGACTATGAACCTCTCTGCTTCCGTGAATCACCCGGCCGAAGCGCTGGTGCTTGCCCGTATCCCCGCCATCGTGCGCGAACGCGCCGCGGCCGTGCGCCTGATGGTCTTCGACGTCGACGGCGTGCTGACCGATGGCAGCCTCTACTACGGCGAAGGCGGCGAACTGCAGAAGCGCTTCCACGCGCTGGACGGCCACGGGCTGAGGCTGCTCATGGAAGGCGGGCTGCAAGTCGCGCTGATCACGGGCCGATCCGGCCCCATCGTCGCGCGCCGCGCGGCCGAACTCGGCATCGCCGAAGTCATTCAGGGCGTGCGCGACAAAGGCACCGCCTTGACCGAACTTGCACAGCGCTGCGGTGTCCAACTGAATCAAACCGGCTACATGGGCGATGACATCATCGACCTGCCGGCCTTGCAGCGCGCGGGTTTTGCCGCCAGCGTGCCCAACGCCCCCGGCTACGTCAGCCAGGCCGCGCACTGGGTTTCGACCCTGCCCGGCGGAAGCGGGGCCGTGCGCGAATGCTGCGATCTCCTGTTGGCCTCGCAGGGCCGCCTGGGCGCCTTCCTGGCCGCGCCGGGCCTGCTTGGCCCCGGGGCGATCCAGTGATTCTGCCCTCAACGTATACGCCCTCGCGGCGCACCCGATGAAAGAACGTTTTCCCTCACTGATCGCGCTGTTCCTGCTGCTGGTGCTGGTCACCAGTTCGTGGTGGGCGGCCGATTACGCGCAGCGCGCCATCCAGGTGGATCCCCCGCGCCGCGTCACCCACGAAATGGACGCGTGGTCGCGCGATTTCGTGATGCTGCGCACCGATCCCACGGGCAAGCCCATCAACCGCCTGGAAGGCGAGTACATGGAGCACTTCCCTGACGACGATTCGTATCACGTCACGGCGCCGCGCGCGGTAGGCCAGCGCGAGTCCAATCCGATCACGGTGGCGGTGTCGAAGACGGCCGTGATGGAACAGGGTGGCAAGCGCATCGTCATGCAGGGCGATGCCCATGTGCTGCGCCAGCCCGACGCCGAGAACGACATGCTGGACGTGCGCAGCCAGCAGCTCATCATCCTGCCCGATGAAGACGTGGTCTTCACCGACCTGCCCGCCACGGTCCTGAAGGGCCGCTCGCGCATGCAGGGCACGGGCATGCACTACAACAACAAGACTCGCCAATTGCAGGTTTCGGCATCGACCGACGTGGAAATTGCCGGTTCGGAAGGCAAACAGCAGCGCCGCACCGAAATTCCAGCCAACAACTCCAACCAGAAAAAACCATGACCGACGTTCGGACCTTCCTCGCCCCGACCACCCGCCTGATGGGCGCCGTGCTGTTGACGGCCTGCGCGCTTGCGCCGGCCCACGCGGCGGAACCGAAAGCGGCCGCACCGGCCGAAGAGCCCAGCACGCTGATTCTGTCGGACACGCTGCACTACGACGACGTGAAGAAACAAAGCGTGTTCACCGGCAACGTCAACATGACGCGCGGCCTAATGACGCTGACCTCCGACACCTTGCAGATGAACGAGGACGCGAAGGGCAACCAGTACGGCACGGCCACGGCCAACAAAGGCAAAGTGGTCACGATCCGCCAGGAGCGCCCCGAGAACTTCGAACTCATCGAAGGCAAGGGCCTGCGCGCTGAATATGACGGCACCAACAGCACGTTCGACCTGATCGGCCAGGCCATCGTGACCCGCTACGTCTGTGGGAAACCGTTCGATACCATTCGCGGCGAGCGGGTACGCTACAACGAAAAGTCCGGCACGTACGAAGCGCAAGGCGGCCCGAACTCCGCCGCAGCTGGCGGACGCGTGCGGTCCCTCGCCGAACCGCGAGCCAAGCTGGACGCCGCCGTCGCCGAATGCCGCAAGCAGCAGGCAGCCAAGAAAGAGCGCTGAAGCGCTTCTCCCGCAACACCAATCGCAGCCACGATGAATCAACCCTCAGTGCCGACCCCCGTGACCTCCGCCCCTTCGGGCGTCAAGCAGGGCAGCCTGCGCGCAACCGGACTGCGCAAGACCTACAACGGCCGCACCGTCGTGCAGGATGTGTCCCTGTCCGTGGTCAGCGGCGAAGTGGTTGGCCTGCTGGGCCCCAACGGCGCAGGCAAGACCACCAGTTTCTACATGATCGTTGGTCTGGTGCCGGCGGACGCCGGCCGCATTGAGATCGACGGCGCCGTCATCACCGCAATGCCCATCCACAAGCGCGCGCGCATGGGCCTGTCGTATCTGCCGCAGGACGCCTCCGTGTTCCGCCGCCTGACGGTGGAACAGAACATCCGCGCGGTGCTTGAGTTGCAAGTGGGTCCGGACGGCCGCCCGCTGTCGACGCCCAAGATCAACGAACAGATGGAATCGCTGCTCGAAGAACTGCAGATCGGGCACATCCGCAGCAACGCCGCGATCTCGCTGTCGGGCGGTGAACGCCGCCGCGTGGAAATCGCGCGCGCGCTGGCCACCAGCCCGCGCTTCATCCTGCTGGACGAACCGTTTGCCGGCGTGGACCCCATCGCCGTCATCGAAATCCAGCGCATCGTCCGCTTCCTGAAGGGCCGCGGAATCGGCGTGCTGATCACCGACCACAACGTGCGCGAAACGCTGGGCATCTGCGACCGCGCCTACATCATCAGCGAAGGCAAAGTGCTGACCGATGGCCACCCCGACGAAATCGTGGGCGATCCCGCCGTTCGCCGGGTGTACCTGGGCGAACACTTCCGCATGTAACCGGCTGCTGAAAGACCCCGTAACGCATGCAAAAAGACCGCCATACGCCCTCGGGCTCAGCCATAAAAATGCCATGAAGTTGCGGTAGGTCAGCTTGTTTTATCGGCCCGAGTCTATACACTAGAGCTAAACGAACCCTGCTTATTGAAGGAGAACGCCTACGACCCCACCGCGCCTTTTGCGCAATTTTTTCCTCTTTTAGAAGGAGAGCACACTATGAACCTGAGCATCTGCGGTCGTCACCTCGACGTCACCCCGGCCATCCGGGAATATGTCATGAACAAACTGGCGCGAGTGCTGCGGCATTTCGATCACGTCATCGATACCCAGGTCATGCTCTCAGTAGAGCCCCTGCGGCATAGAGCCGAAATCACCATGCGTCTGAGCGGCAAGGATATTCATTGTGAAGCAACCGATGAAAACCTCTATGCAGCCATAGACCTTCTTGCTGACAAAGTCGACCGTCAGGTCATCAAGCACAAGGACAAGGTAAGGAGTCATTCAGCAGAGTCCGTGAAGCGGCAAGCGGCGAGCCTCTCGCCACCCCAGCAGTAACGCGCTTCATGACCGCTCACCTGAGCGACTAGCAGTACAGCGATCCCAGGATCCTGCCTAAGTCCCGGTGTCCCGCTAGACCTTGCGTCCAGCTGGGGCATCGGCAAACTCCCCTCCTGCTCCGCCCAATCCCCTCCTCCGTTCCCGCTGCCGCCTGCCGGCCACTTGGCGTTTTCCCTGCGTTTGTCCGATACGTGCGTCTCGGGGAACCCTGGCAGGCCCAGAATGTCCACAACACATCGCGATCAGACTATGCTGTCGCTCTTGTGGTCCCGTTGGCTTGCTATTCCGAAGCGCCGGGGCGGTTGATTGTTGCAGTGCGTCATATAACCATATAATGACCTGATGAATCATTTGTCGCGCATCCTCCCCGCCGGCAACGTCGTGCTCGATATGCTCGCCACGAGCAAGAAACGTGCGTTCGAACAGGCCGGTCTGCTTTTTGAAAACAACAACGGCTTGGCACGCGCCCTCGTGTTCGACAGCCTCTTTGCCCGCGAGCGCCTGGGGTCCACCGCCCTGGGTCAGGGCGTGGCCGTACCGCATGGCCGCGTGAAAGGTCTGGAGCAGGCGCTGGCGGCGTTCATTCGCCTTGCCCAGCCCATCACCTTCGACGCGCCCGACGGACAGCCCGTGTCGATGCTGCTGTGCCTGCTGGTGCCTGAAACCGCCACGCAGCAGCACCTGGACATCCTGGCCGAACTCGCCCAGCTCATGTCCATCAAGGCATTGCGTGAAGCCCTGGCTACCGAGCCCGATCCGGCGATCGTCCACAGAATGCTCACGACCGGCCAACTCTGATCCCACGCGGAATCGCTGCCATGCTCACGGTGCAGGAACTCGTCGACGACAACGCCGACAAAATCCCCTTTAACTGGATTTCGGGCCAGGGCGCCGCAGACCGCGCGATTCCCGACGACGGCATGGCGGCCGCCGACCTCGTCGGCCACTTGAACCTGATCCACCCGTCGCGCATCCAGGTGTTCGGGCAGGAAGAACTGGCGTACTACACGCGCTTCGACCTGCGCCGCCGCATGCACCACATGGACGAGCTGCTGATCGGCGGCGTGCCGGCGATTCTGCTGGCCGATGGCCTGACGCCGCCGCAGGATCTGGTGGACCAATGCGACCAGCATCAGGTGCCGCTGCTGTCCACACCGGTGGCCGCCGCACAGCTCATCGATCTGCTCCGCATCTATCTCGGCAAGAAGCTCGCGCCCACCACCACGGTGCACGGCGTGTTCCTGGACGTGCTGGGATTGGGCGTGCTGATCACCGGCGAATCGGGCTTGGGCAAGAGCGAACTGGCGCTCGAACTGATTTCGCGCGGCCACGGCCTGGTGGCCGATGACGCCGTCGAGTTCTCACGCACCGCGCCGAACATGATCGAAGGGCACTGTCCGCAACTGCTGCAGAACCTGCTGGAAGTCCGCGGCCTGGGCCTGCTCGACATCCGCACGATCTTTGGCGAAACGTCGGTGCGACGCAAGATGCGCCTCAAGCTCATCGTGCACCTGGTGCGCGCCACCGCGCAGGACAAGTTCGAACGCCTGCCGTTGCAGGACATCACGCAGGACATGCTGGGACTGCCCGTGCGCAAGGTGATGCTGCAGGTGGCCGCGGGCCGCAACCTGGCCGTGCTGGTCGAGGCGGCGGTGCGCAACACCATCCTCAAGCTGCGCGGCATCGACACGCTGGGCGAGTTCATGGAACGCCAGGCCATGGCGATCCTCCAAAGCAGCAAATGAGTCCGCGTCGTCGCCCTGCGGCATCGTGAGCCTTTACGAAACCCTCGCCGACGAGATCGCCACGTCGATCGCAAGCGGCGTCTTGCGCGCCGGCGACAAGCTGCCCTCGGTGCGCGACGCGTGCGCCGCGCGGGGTGTCAGCCCCTCCACTATCTTTCAGGCCTATTACCTGCTTGAGGCGCGCGGCCTGATCCGCGCGCAGCCGCGCTCTGGCTATTACGTCAACGCCCCCGCCGAATCGCTGCCGCCCGAACCGGGCGCCTCGTGCCCCGGCGGTGAATCCACCGAACTGGCAATCAGCGAGCGGATCTTCGACATCCTCGGCTCGGTGCGCAACCGCGACGTCACGCCGCTGGGCTCGGCCTTCCCCTCGCCGCTATTGTTTCCATTGCCGCGATTGGCGCAGGCCATGGCCGCACATCTGAAGCGCCAGGATCCGCGCGACACCGTCGAAGACCTGGCCCCCGGCAATCCGCGCCTGCGCCGGCAGATTGCCCTGCGCTACCTGATCGGCGGCATCAACCTGCCCGCCACCGACATCGTCGTCACCAATGGCGCCCTGGAAGCGTTGAATCTCTGCCTGCAGGCGGTCACGCAGCCGGGCGACACCGTCATGGTCGAAGCGCCCACGTTTTACGGCGCGCTGCAGGCGCTTGAACGACTTGGTTTGAAGGCGCTTGAAGTGCCTACCCATCCGCGCACCGGTATCGACCTGGACGCGATGCAGGCCGCCATCCTGCGCCACGCGCCGCGCGCCTGCTGGCTGATGACGCAGTTCCAGAATCCGCTCGGCTGCCTGATGCCCGACGACCGAAAGCGGCAGCTGGTCGAACTGCTTGCGCGGCACGACATCCCGCTGATCGAGGACGACGTCTATGGCGAGCTGTATTTCGGCACGACGCGACCGGTTCCCGCCAAGGCCTACGACACGCGCGGACTGGTGCTGCATTGCTCTTCGTTTTCGAAATGCCTGGCGCCCGGCTATCGCATCGGCTGGGCCAGCGCCGGACGCTATGCCCAGCAGGTGCAGCGTCTGAAACTGTCATCGACGCTATCCGCCTCGGGCCCTGCGCAGGGCGCGATTGCCGAATATCTGGAACAGGGCGGCTACGACCGCCACCTGCGCCGTCTGCGCCAGACGTTGCAGGCGCAGCAGGAGCGCATGGCCGACGCCATTGCGCAGGCCTTTCCCGCCGGTACGCGCGTGACGCGGCCGCAGGGCGGGTTCTTTCTGTGGCTGGAATTGCCTGCCGCCGTAGATGCGCTGTCGCTCCACCAGCAGGCGCTGGTACGCGGCATCAGCGTGGCGCCCGGCCCGATCTTCTCAGCCAGCGGCCAGTTTGGCAGCGCGCTGCGCCTGAACTACGGACATCCCTGGGAAGCCGGCATCGAGGCCGCGATCCGCACGCTGGGCGAGCTGGCGCACGAAGCCTGCCGCGCGGCTGTCGCC
>DMTA01000523.1 GCA_003454835.1 Achromobacter sp.
CTGCCCCGCTTCGGCTTCGACGATGTGCGCGAGCCGACGAGTGTCGCCCTGCTCAGCGCTGTCGTCGCGCGCCTTCCAGAGGCTTTTGTCCAATTGTGGCGCGCTCATGCTGCCGCCCCCGGACCCGCGCTCAGGACCGCCTGCAGGAATTCGCGGGTGCGGGCTTCGCGCGGCTCGCTGAAGATCACCTCCGGCGAACCGGATTCCAGGATGACGCCGCCGTCCATCACGGCCACCACGTCCGCCACGTCGCGGGCAAAGCCCATCTCGTGCGTCACGACCATCATGGTCATGCCTTCGCGGGCCAGCAGCTTCATGACCTGCAGCACTTCGCCCACCAGCTCCGGGTCCAGCGCCGAGGTCGGCTCGTCGAACAGCATGACCTGCGGCTGCATGGCCAGCGCGCGCGCAATGGCCACACGCTGCTTTTGGCCACCCGACAGGCTGGCGGGCATGGCCGCCATTTTCTGCGACAGGCCCACCTTGTTGAGCAGGTCGGCCGCCATCGCATTGGCCTGTTCGCGTCCCATGCCGAGCAACGTGCGGGGGCCGACGGTCACGTTGTCCAGCACCGACAGGTGCGGGAACAGATTGAAGCCCTGGAACACCATGCCCACCTGCGTGCGCAACTGGTTCAGTTCGGCTTCGGGCAACATCGCCCCGTCGGCCTGCAGCGTCTGGCCGCAGATATCGACCGTGCCGCGCTGGGCGACTTCCAGCCCGTTGCAGCAACGCAGCAACGTGCTCTTGCCCGAACCGCTGGGTCCGATGACCACCACCACCTGCGACTTCAGCACATCGAAATCGATGCCGCGCAGAACGGCATGATCGCCAAAGGCTTTATGCAGGCCGCGGATGCGGATCATTTCCTGACCTTCGATGACGAGGCTCATTGCACCATTCCTCCCGCGCGCAGACGATGCTCGATCTTGCGCAAAATCACCATGGCGGTCGTGGTCAGCGCCAGATAGATCAAAGCCACCACCAGGTAGGTTTCCAGCGAGCGATACGACACGCTGATGATCTTCTGCCCCTCGTGCATCAGATCGTGAATGGTCAGCAGCGAGACCAGCGCCGAGTTCTTGATGAGCGCGATGAACTCGTTGCCCAGCGGCGGAATCATGCGCACGAAAGCCTGCGGCAGAATGATGATGCGCATCGCCTGGCCGGAAGACATCCCCAGCGAGCGCGCCGCCTCCGTCTGGCCGCGATCCACCGACTGGATCGCCCCGCGCACGATCTCCGACACATAGGCCCCGGAATACATGCCCAGGCCCAGCACGCCGCAAGCGAACGCCGGCAGCGTCACGCCGAACTGCGGCAGGCCGAAGAACCAGATGAACAATTGCACCAGCAGCGGCGTGCCCCGGAAGAACAGCAGGTACGTACTGCACAGGTGATACGTGATGCGCCGCTGCGGGTTGAGGCGGCCGATCCCGACCAGCAGCCCCATCACGCAGCCCAGCAGCAAGGCGCCGGCGGTCACCTCGATGGTGACCAGCGCGCCCCGCATCAGCGCGTCAAAGTCGGCGAAGACGGGTGAGAATTCCAGGTTCATTTCGCGGGCGCCTCGAACCACTTGTTTACGATGGCCTGATAGCTGCCGTCGGCCTTGAGCTTCTTCAGCGCGGCGTTCAGGTCGCGCGTGAGCTCAGGCTTGTTCTTGGGCACGGCGATGCCGTAATCCTCGGTCGTGACCTGCTCGTTCAGCACGGTCAGGCCGTTGGTGCTCTGCGCGAACAGCTTGGCGGCGGGCTTGCCCGTCACCGCGGCATCGGCGCGGCCGATCTGCACCAGGTTGAACATCTCCTGGTTCTTTTCGACTTCCACGCGCTGCACCTTGGGGAAATGCTCTTTCAGGTAGTTCACCGACTTCGTGCCGACCTGCACTGACACCTTGCGGCCCTCCAGGTCCTTGATCGTCTTGATGGGGCCGTCGGCCTTGGTCAGAACCACCAGGCCGCCCGCGTAGTACGGATCGGTGAAATCGACGACCTTGCTGCGCTCGGGCGTGATGTAGATGGCGGACACCGCGATGTCGGCGCGGCCGGCCTGCAGCGCCGGAATCAGGCCCTTGAAGTCGATGTCGATCCATTCAACCTTCTTGCCCATCGCGCCGGCCAGCGCTTCGACCAGCTCGATGTCAAAGCCGGTGCGCTTGCCGTCCTTGACGAATTCCATCGGCGGGAAGGTGGCGTCGGTGACGGCGCGAATCGTTTCCTGGGCGTGCGCGGCGCCGGCGGCCCAGGCAAGGCTCAGAGTCAGGGCGGCGGACAGCAGGGTGCGGCGAGTGGTCATGGTGGGGTCCTATGGAGGTGGGTGCGACAGGTGGTACGACGGTGGGTACGACGATCGTTGCGGCTAGGTACGGGCTAAGCGATGAGGCAGGTGAAACAGGTATGCGACAAGACGGGGCAAATCGGCGTCAGGCCGCCTTCAGGCGCTCTGAAATTCGGCGGGCGGCTGCGAGGGTCATCTCGATCAGCGCCTCCGGATGTTGCGCGGCGCGGGTGGACGGCGCCATCAGCGTGATCGAGGCCACGGCCTGGTTCGCCCGCTGAAAGATCGGCACGCTCACGCCCCAGACGCCGGCGTCGACTTCGCTGTCGGTCACGGCATAGCCTTGCGCGCGAATGGCCTCCAGCTCGTCAGTCAACCGGGCGGCATCGACGCCGGCCTCGTCGGCCAGGTAGGCCAGCGCGGCGATGTAGGCGGAATTGAAGGAGCCGGACTGCCCGTTGTACTGGGGCGCCTTTGCAAGCGACTCGGCATCTGCCGACGGGAACCCCTCCATC
>DMTA01000525.1 GCA_003454835.1 Achromobacter sp.
CCCGTCCTGGCGGCGCTGCGCGAGGCGCTCGCCGCCGGAAGCTGAACGGCATGGCGACGCGCACGGGCCGCAGCGGCGGCCGCAATTGGTTCCGGATCACCACCGGCTTGGTGATGGCGCTGGTGTGCGCGATCCTGCTGTACCAATTCTGGCTGTTCGCCCAGGTGGTCTGGTACAACTACCGCGACCCGGGCAGCAGCGCGATGATGCGCGAAGAGCTGTCGCGGCTGCGCAAGGAAGACCCGGCGATCGAACTGAAATATGAATGGGTTCCGTATGACAAGATCAACCGCTCGCTCAAGCGCGCGGTGATTGCATCCGAGGACTCCAATTTCACGGGCCACGATGGCGTCGAATGGGACGCCATCCGCAAAGCCTGGGAATACAACCAGAAGCAGGAAGAGGCCGGGCGCTCCAAGATGCGCGGCGGCTCCACCATCACCCAGCAACTGGCCAAGAACCTGTTTCTGTCGGGATCGCGCAGCTACCTGCGCAAGGGCCAGGAACTGGTCCTCGCCTACATGATCGAACACGTCATGAGCAAGGAACGGATCCTGGAGCTCTATCTGAACGTCGCCGAGTGGGGCGTGGGCGTGTTCGGCGCCCAGGCCGCCGCCAAGCATTATTTCAATACCACCGCCGCCAATTTGGGGAACAGCCAGTCCGCCCGGCTGGCGGCCATGCTGCCCAACCCGCGCTTTTATGACGGTCACCGAAAGTCCAACTATTTGAATTCCCGGGTCGGCGTGCTGACGCGCCGGATGCAGATGGTCGACATCCCCTGAAAGGGAAACCGGACAAAACGGTCCTGCCGGCCGTCTTCCGGCTGCGGGATTTGTTAAGCTTTCACGTTTACGCGCTCCACTCCTTTTTCCTTCATGCGTACTGCACGTCGCTACCTGGCCCGAGAGGTCTATCGCTCTTGCGCAGTGGTCCTTCTGGCCCTGCTTGGCCTTTTCACGTTCTTCGCACTGGTGGACGACCTGGACAACGTGGGCGACAAGTTCTCCATGATGGCCCTGCTGTACATGCAGGCGCTGGCGATCCCCACCCGTCTCTATGACCTGCTGCCGATCGGGCTCCTGATCGGGGCCATCCTGGCGCTGGCGGGCCTGGCGCAGCGCAACGAACTCGTCATCCTGCGGGTCTCGGGGGTCAGCGGCATGAAGCTGCTGCGGATGCTCTGGATCGTCACGATCCCGCTGATGATAGGCGCGGGCCTGCTGTCCGAATACGTGACCCCCTGGGCCGAGGTCAAGACCGGCGAGGCCAACCTGATGTTCCGCGGCAAGGCGGGCGGCGACCGCCTCAAAAGCGGCTACTGGTTCAAGGAACCCACGGCCAACGGCGGCACCCGCATCATCAACATCACCGAACTGAAGGGCGACGGCCAGGTGGCCGGCGTGACTCTCTACGAATTCAAGAAGGACCTGACGCTGTCGGCGCTGTCCACGGCCCCGACCGGCTCATTCACCCACGGCGACCTGGTGCTCAAGGACGTCTCCGAGACCCGCCTGGACGCCGAAGCCGCCGAAGCCCTCGCCAACGCCCGCCCGCCCAAGAACCCGCCGGCCACCGTTGTGAAGCTGCCCGAACGCGCCATCGACACCACCCTCAGCGCCGAACGCCTGCTGGCGCGCGTGCTGACGCCCGAACGCATGTCGATCGTCACGCTGCTCGACTACGTGGATTACCTGCGAGACAACCAGCTTCAATACGGCCGCCAGGTCGTTGCCCTGTGGCGCAAACTGGCCTACCCCTTCACCCTGCTGGTGATGATCACCATCGCTGCCCCCATCGGCCTCATGCAGACCCGCCGCGGCGGCGTCGGCGCGAAGGTCTTCGTGGGCATCCTGCTGGGCGTGGGTTTCTTCATGCTGAACCAGCTTGCGCTGAACGTCGGCATGCTGGGCAAGTGGCCGCCCTGGCTGACTGCCCTGGGCCCGAACCTGGGCGCCATGGCGCTGGCGCTGGGCGCCATGAGCTACATGGAATACCGCCACACCATCACCCGTCTCGTCCAACAACGTTGGCCTTGGAGCAAGAGTCCCGCATGAACGGCAGTATCTGGATGATCGGCGACGTGCAGGGCTGCTGCTCGCCGCTTGATCGCTTGCTGTCCCACCCGGACCTGGTTGGCGATCCCAAGTCGCGCTTCTGGTTCGCCGGCGACCTGGTCAACCGTGGCCCGCAGTCGCTCGAAACCCTGCGCCGCATCATCGACCTGGGCGACCGGGCAACCGTGGTCCTGGGCAACCACGACCTGCACCTGCTGGCTGCGGCCGCGGGCGTGCGCAAGCCGTCAAAATCGGACACGCTGGAATCCATCCTCCGGGCGCCGGACGCCACTGACCTGCTCAACTGGCTGCGTTTCCGGCCGCTGGCGCATTTCGAGCAGAACCATCTGCTGGTTCATGCGGGCACGCTGGCCAAGTGGGACGTGGCCAAGACACTGGCCCTGGCCGGCGAAGTCCAGGACGCGCTGCGCGGTCCGAACTGGCAGAAGGCGCTTCAAAAGATGTACGGCAACGAGCCCGCCACCTGGAAGGAAGACCACAAGGGCGGCAAACGGATGCGGGTGATCATCAACGCGCTGACGCGGATCCGTTTGTGCACGCCGAACGGGCATATGGAATTCGCGACGAAGGTGACGCCGGGGGCTTGGCCGCCTGGGCTGGTGCCTTGGTTCGATGTGCCTAATCGGGCGACACGTAACGTGACGACGGTGTTCGGACATTGGTCCACGCTGGGGTTGTTGCAGCGGCCGGACGTGATCTGCCTGGATACCGGTTGCGTGTGGGGTGGGTCGTTGACTGCGTTGCGGTTGCAGGATCGGAAGCTCGTGCAGGTTAAGTGTTCGCAGTTTCAGGATCCTTTGGCGGAGTGAAGCGTCGGGGTTCTGTTTTGGCAGCTTCGTCGGCGTTTTCTTTTGGTCTTCCTGCGTTGATTGTTTAGGTCTTCGTCGGTCGCTGCTTTTGATCTTCGTAGGTCGCCCGACGCCGCGGTCCCCGTGGGCACGATCGCCCACG
>DMTA01000527.1 GCA_003454835.1 Achromobacter sp.
GCGTCTTCCACGGCGATTTCGAAGCGCCGCTGGACAACGGCCAGCACCTCTTGTGCCGTGCCTACAAGGAAACCCTGGCGTCGATGCGCCGCGTGGGACGCAACCCCGACGCCCTGCTGATGCGGCGTCCCTTGCGCCTGGCAAGCCTGGACGGCCGATTCACCCTTTCCGCCCCGCGCCTGCCCGCGCCGCTGCACATGGCCATGGCGGTCCTTCGCGCGCGTGGCCTGTCGTGGGCCGACCGGCTTGCGATGATGCGCCTGATGCGGGGCCTGAAAACCATGTCCTGGTCGCCGCCGCGCGACTGGACCGTGCAGCAACTGCTGCACTATCACGCGCAATCCGGCGTGTTGATCCGGCAGATGTGGGACCCCCTGTGCCTGGCCGCGCTGAACACGCCCATCGCCACGGCCAGCGCCGTGCTGTTCGCCCGCGTGCTGCGCGACAGCCTGGCTGGCGCGCGCGAAGACAGCGATATGCTGCTGCCGTGCACGGACCTGTCGGCGCTGTGGCCGGACGCCGCCGCGCGCCAGGTCACCATGCGCTATGGCAGCACGGTGCGTCAGTTGCATCCGTCCGCCGACGGCATCGACATCAATCAGGAACGGTTTGACGCCGCCGTGCTGGCTGTGCCGCCCACGTTCGCCGCGCGCCTGCTGGACGGTCCGCTGCGCGAGGCCGGGGCCACGGGGCTGCTCGATGCGCTCAAGGCCTTCGACTATCTGCCCATCGCCACGCTGAACATACGCCTGGCCAGTCCGTGGCGGTTGCCCGAGCCGATGATGATGCTGCGTGAAGATGTTGCCCGCGGACACGCTGGCCAGTGGCTCTTCGACCGCGCCCAGCTCGCTGGCGACACCAAGGCCGGAGAACTGGCCGTGGTGGCCAGCGCCGCCATCGGCATGAGCGAACGCAACCGGCGGCAAGTAATTGAAGCCCTGATCGATCAGGTGGCCGAACAGGCCGCCGTGAATCCGCTGCGGCTGCCGCCGATGCCCGAGGTGGCGGCGGCTGAACTGTTCATTGAAAAGCGCGCGACGTTTGCAGCGGTGCCGGGCCTGACCCGCCCGCTGAATTCCACGCCGTGGCCCACGCTGGCGCTCGCAGGCGATTGGACCGACACCGGCTATCCCGGCGTGCTGGAAGGCGCGGTGCGCAGCGGCCTGCAGGCGGCTCGCGTGCTGAATCCTCGCGCGGACTGAAAAGCGTCAGGCGGGCATGCCGCCCGCCTTGCGCAGACCGGTCAGGCCGGCTTTGTCCCAAACAGGTCGGCCTGGCGCGGGTCTGCCGCGGCCAGGTCGTAGCCGATCTGCCCGGCAACCTCGCGCAGGATGTTCTGCGCAAGATTGAAGGCCGTATTGGCCGCCGGCACGCCCGCATAGATTGCGTTCTGCAGCAGCACTTCCTTGAGCTCGTCGGGCGTCAGGCGCGAGGCATCCGGTGCCGTCAACGCGGCGCGCACGTGCAGTTCGAATTCTTCCCAGCGGCCCAGCGACAACGTCACGGCCAGCACCATCATGCGGCGCGCTTTGTGCGGCAGACCGGGACGGCTCCAGATATCGTGCCAGGCGTACCGCGTGATCATGTTCTGGTAGTCGGCGGTGAATGTGGTGGCGCGATCCAGCGAACGCTGCACCCATTCATCGCCCAGCACAGCGCGGCGGTTTTCCAGGCCACGCTCGAAATCGTCTTCCCGGCTCATCTGGTCAATCTCCATTCTGATCGGGGGCTGGCGCGTGCAAACGATGCCGCGCCCGCCCCCGGATGATCAATTCACCTGGATGTTATTGGTTTTCACGACCTCGGCCCAGCGGGTCTGTTCCGCGTCGACAAACTTGGCGAAGTCCGCGGCGCTGCTGCCGACCGGCGTCAGGCCCAGCTTGGCGAGCTTCTCGCGGGTGTCGGGACGCGCCAGCGCCTTTTGCACGAGGTCCTGCAGCTTGGCCACCACTTCGGGGCTGGCGCCGGCCGGCAGGAAGAAGCCGTTCCACTCGACCACGTTGAAGTTCTTGATGCCGGCTTCACCCACCGTCGCCACGTTGGGCAGTTCGGGCATGCGCTGCGACGACGAGACCGCCAGCGCCTTCAGCTTGCCGCCGGTGACGTAGTTCAGGCTGGACGCGGCGTTGGCGAAGTAGACGTCGACCTGACCTCCCATGACGTCCACGATGGCCGGCGCGCCGCCCTTGTAGGGCACGTGGACCATATCCAGGTCCGCATCCTTCTTGAGCAGCTCGGCTGCCATCTGCGCCAGGCTGCCCGGTCCGTAGGACGCGAACGTCAGGCGGCCGGGCTTGGCGCGCGCGGCATCGATGAAGTCCTGCAGGTTGTTGAAGCTGGAACCGGGCGCGGCCACCAGGATGTTCGGCACGCTGACGGCCTGCGAGACCGGAACGAAGTCCTTCTTGGCGTCATAGGGCAGCTTGCGCAGCACCGGATTGATCGAGAACGACGACGCGTCGTACAGCACCGTGTAGCCGTCGGGCTTGGCTCGCGCCACGAACGCCGCGCCGATGGAGCCGCTGGCGCCGCCCTTGTTCTCGATCACCACGCTCTGGCCGGCGACTTCGCCCATGCCTTGCGCGATGATGCGCGCGGCGTTGTCCGCGCCGCCGCCGGCGGAATACGGCACCACCACGGTGATGGGCTGCTCGGGGTAGCCGGCGGCGTGCGCGGTCCCAAACGTGGCGCCAAACGCGGTGGCGAGACCGATGGCGGCGGCCAGCGGACGAATTGCGGCCAGGGCCGTGCGACGGGTTTTCTTCATGTGTGCTCCTCGGGTCTCCCCTGCGGGGATGTTCGATCGGTCAAGGGTCGTGGCGCGAGCCGTCGTCAGACGGTCGCGATGGGGTTGACTGGCGCGCCGACCAGACCGGGCACGTACATGGGCGCCGCGGTCAGGAAAAAGGCATGCCGGCCGTGCTGGCGCAACCATTGCGCCAGCGGGGTCAGGTGCCAGAGCTCGCCTAAGGGCAGGCCCAGCTTGAATAGACATTGCTCGTGCAGGGGCAGCAGCGCCCCCTTGCCCGTGTCCAGGTGATGGTTGCGCAGCTCGACCGCGTGGTTGTCGGCGGCGATGGCGGCGATGCGGCTGTCCTTGATCCACGCCAAGAGGTCCGCATCGGCGCCGTCCAGCACGCAGCAGCTCGTCTTGAGCCGCTCCTGCTCGTCGTCGCCCAGCGTCAGCGCAAGGTCGGCCAACCCGGTGTGCAGGCACAACACGTCGCCCGCCCGGACTTCCACGCCATCCGCGCGCATCACGTCCATCAGCTCGCGATGGGACACCTTGCGCTGCGCATCGCCGAAATGAGCGCGCAGGTCCACCATGACGCCGCGGCCCTGGATGCCGTGGCGCGCCATCGGCGCGATGGACAGGTCGCGGGTGCCGGTAAAGCCTTCGGCGGCCGGCTCGCTGACGGCAAAGCCGTTGTAGCCGGTGGGCTGCGGCTGGCCGGTGCCATGCGCGTCATACATCGAGCCCACATGGCCCAACGCGTCCCATTGCGTGGAATATTGCGGCGACAGCGTGACGCGGTCGTCGCTGATGACATCGGTGGCGCCCGGCACGTCGCGGTCCAGCGGATAGCGGTAGACCGGCACCCCGTTCTTCTCGGCGGGCTGGATCACCGGGCCTTTGCGGCGCGGATTCAGCACCGGCGCGCGCGGCACGGTCAGCGGCAGGCTCAGCGAAAACGAGATGCCGGTGCGGATTTCAGCCACTGCGGCCAGACGCGCCTGGACGTCCAGGTGGTTGAGCGTGCCCAGTTGGTCATCGTTTCCGAAATCGCCCCAGTTCGATCCGTCCGGGCGGCGCACATACCGTTGCGCTTGATTCATGATTTCTGTCTCCTCGCCCTTTTGCCGGACGATTCTTGTCTTGGTTGTTACTGCTTATTGCACCACGGAGGTGTGCAGCAATTGGTCGATTTCGTCCGATGTGTATCCCAGGGCGGACAGAATCGTGCGGCTGTGTTCGCCGAGACCCGGCGCGGCGCGCACGGCGCCGGCACTGGCTTCGTCTTGCGCGGCGGCTCCGCCAAACTGCGCCCATTGCGCCAGACCGAGGTAATTGCCCGCCTTCTCGCTGTGGTACGGGCGCATGAATCCCATCGCCTCCACCTGCGGGTGATCGAACATGTCCTCGACCGGCCGCACCTCCGCGCAAGGCACGCTCTGGCCGAAGCGTTCGGCCCATTCACGGGCCGATGCGCGCGCCAGGGCCTGGCGCACCAGNNTTTTTCACAGAGTCGTAGTCGGGATGGTCGGCCAGATCCTGCAGGCCAAGGTGATCGCACAGCGCACGCCAGAAATGCGGCGTGTTGGCCGAGATGTAGAGATGGCCCTCGCGCGTGGGATGGATGCCGGTGATGCCGCCCGAACGCATGTCGCGTTCGATGCGGCGCGGCTCGCCTTCGGCCCAGACCAGGCGGGCGGACTGCATGGCCAGCGCGCTGCCCAGCAGCGACACTTCGATGGCCTGCCCGCGCCCGGTCTTTTCGCGCTGATAAAGCGCGGCGGACACGCTGTTGGAGATCAGCGCGGCGCCGTAGTAGTCGACCACCGATCCGTACAGCACCTCTGGCGGGCCGTCGGGCTTGGCCTGCGCCGCGCACATGCCGGTCATCGACTGCAGCACCTGGTCGTAGCCCGCGTGGCGCGCCATCGGACCGGCCGCGCCGTAGCCCGTCATGGCGCAATAGATCAGGCGCGGGTTGATGGCGGCCAGCGTCGCAAAGTCGATGCGCAGGCGCTCCGGCACGCCGGGGCGGAAATTGTGGACCAGCACGTCGGCTTCTCGCACCAGCCTGACCAGCACCTCGTAACCCGCCTCGTCTTTCAGGTTGAGGCACAGGCCGCGCTTGTTGCGGTTGATGCCCAGAAAGGCGCGGCTCTCAGTCGGCAGCGTGGACGGGTACTTGCGCAGGTTGTCGCCTTCAGGCGGTTCGACCTTGATCACGTCGGCGCCCATGTCGCCCAGCAACGCGCAGCCGTACGGACCCGCGATGTAGGCGCTGAGGTCCAGCACCTTGACGCCTGCCAGCGGCAGTTGAGCGGGGGTTTCAATTTCCATCATGCAATTCATCCGATAAAAAGCCCGGCCGCGAATAGCGCAGGCCGTTTCAGGCGGCGCGTCCTGCCGCCAGCAGGACGTCGCGCGCGCGCCGCACGAAGGGCGCGTCGATCATCTTGCCGTCCAGCAGAAAAGCGCCTACCCCTTCCTGCGCCTGGCTCGCTGCGATGATCCGTTCGGCCGCGTCGATCTCTTCGGCGCTGAAGCCGAACACGGCGTTCGCGATGGCGATCTGGCTGGGATGCACGCAGGATTTGCCCAGAAAACCCAGCGAGCGCGCCAGTTGCGCCTCGGCCTGGAAGCCCTCGCCGTCGCGCACGCGGGCATAGGCGGCGTCCATGGCGTACTTGCCTGCGGAACCGGCGCCCAGCCGCAGCGCCAGCATCACCGCGCGCAAGGTCTCGGGCTGATAGCGGTCGATGCCCAGGGGTTCGAACAGATCGGCCAGCCCCAATTGCAGACCCGCGACGCGCGGGTGCGCCGCCGCCAGCTCGGCCGCGCGAGCCAGCGCCAGCGGCGTTTCCACGGTGACCAGCAACTCGCCCTCGAAACCGGCCAAGGCGGCGC
The DNA here is from genome assembly GCA_003454835.1 of Achromobacter sp. Taxonomy (GTDB): domain Bacteria; phylum Pseudomonadota; class Gammaproteobacteria; order Burkholderiales; family Burkholderiaceae_B; genus Achromobacter. Next base: position 5,639 of record DMTA01000527.1, read on the forward strand.
GGTCCGCGGCATCGCGCAGCGCGTCCGCAGACTCGACCTTGGGTAGATTCAGCATGTCGATCGGCGAACGTCCCAACGCGTCCAGGTCGTCAGCGAAATACGGCGTGTCCGACGCATTCACGCGGACGATAATTTTCTTGGGATTTCTGGCCTGCGCCGTCTGAAAGGCGGGTGTTCCGAGCCAGGCGGCCAATTCGGCGCGCGCGGCCGGCTTGCGGGGCGGCGCGACTGCGTCTTCCAGATCGAAGGACAGCGCATCGGCTTCGCTGGCCATGGCTTTGTCGAATAGTTCCGGTCGTGATGCCGGCACGAAAAGCTTGCTTCTCATTGTGGTCTCCTGGCCGCATTGTGACCGCGGCACCGGCCGCCAGGGGAAAGCCGCCATACGATAAGAAGATAGAATCCCTATCATCATGAACACCGACTTTCTCCTCACGCTATCCGCCGTGGCGCAACACGGATCCATGGCCGAGGCCGCTCGCCGCCTCGGACTGACGCACGGCGCCGTCGCCCAGCAGATACGCAAGCTGGAGCAGGAGCTGGGCGTGCCGCTGGTCGCGCGGGCCGGCCGCACCGTGCACCTGACCGCCAAGGCAATCGAGCTGATCGGACCAATGCGCGAGGTCCTGGAGCGCATCGAGAAGATCCGCTACCTGGCACGCTCGGGCGAGATGATGGGCGAGCTGCGGCTGGGCGCCGGCAACACCGCGCTGAACTCCATGGTGCCGGCCATTCTTGAACACCTGGTCGGACGTCATCCGCTGATCAGCGTGGAAATCCAGCCTGGGCACAGCGCCCGCTTCTATCCCGCCATTGAAAGCGGCGAACTCGATGCGGCCATTGCGCTGGAGGCGCCCTACCCCCTGTCCAAAAGCCTGGGCTGGCAGTTGCTGCGCGAGGAGCCCTACGTGCTGGCGGCGGCGCCGCGCCATGCGGGCCGGCATCCGCACAGCCTGCTCACGGCGGAGCCGTTCATCCGCTACCAGCGCAACGACTGGAGCGGGCGTCACGTGGACGACTACCTGCGCCGCGTCGGCATCACGCCGCGGGACCGGTTTGAACTGAACGCGATCGAATCCATTGCGGTGATGGTGAGCCGGGATCTGGGCGTGGCGATCCTGCCCCGGTCCACCAACGGCACGATCGAACGGCTGGGTCTGCTCGCCCTGCCGCTGCCCGCGCACTGCGAACCGCGCCGCTTCGGTCTGATCTGGTCGCGCGTATCGCCGCGCCTGGCGCTGATCCAGGCGTTCCGGGACATCGCCATCGTGGAGTACGCGAAGGCGGAAGGTGCGCCGGGCGGTTGACGCATTTCTACGGGGAAACGATCTGGCGCGACGCGACCTGTATTCCTATACTTGTATTGTCCTCAATACAACATATCAGGAGACAACTCATGCCGGGACTGCATCGAATCGCCGCGCGCTGCGCGCTGCTGGCTACATTTGCCATGCCAACCGCCCCTGCCCTCGCGCAGGCGGACGCCATCAGATTGGTCGTGGGCGCGCCGCCGGGCGGCACCACCGACACCGTGGCGCGCAGCATTGCGCAGCACATGACGGTGGATTTGAAGCGCCCCGTGGTGGTCGAGAACAAGCCCGGCGCGGGCGGCAACATCGCCGCCGACTACGTCGCCAAGAGCAATCCCGACGGCAACACCTTGCTGGTCACCTTCACCAGCTTCTCCATCAACGCCACGCTGTACCGGAACCTGCCGTTCGACCCCGTGGCCGATTTCACGCCGATCAGCATGCTGGCCAACGTGCCCAGCGTGCTCGTCGTGCGCAAGGACTTCCCGGCGCGCACCATGCCGGAGTTCGTCTCGCTGGTCAAAGCCAGCCCGGGCAAGCACACGATGGCGCTGGGCGCGATCGGCTCGTCGCTGCACATGGCGGGCGAGCGCATGAAAATGATGGCGGGCCTGGACATCCTGAACGTGCCGTACAAGGGCACGGCGCCGGCCATCACCGACCTGCTGGGCGGCCAGGTGGACATGATGTTTGCCAGTTCGCTGAATGCGCTGCCGCACATCAAGAGCGGCGCGTTGCGGGCGCTGGGGGTCACCAGTCCGCAGGCGCTGCCGCAGTTTCCCGGCGTGCCGCCCATCGGCGATACCATCAAGGGTTTTGAATCGAACGCGTGGTTCGCGCTGTTCGGACCGGCCAAGATGCCGGCCGACAAGCTGGCGGCGCTGAACGCCGCCGCGCGCAAAGCGGTCGATACGCCGTCGTTCCGCAAGCTGCTCGAAGGCGAAGCCGCCAGCGCGGTCAGCAGCAGCCCTGAGGAACTGGGCGTCTTCGTTCGCCAGGACATCGCCCGCTATGCCGAGATCGTCAAGTTCACCGGCGCGACCGTCGACTGAACCTCAACCAGGAGCCCCACCGTGCCCGACAGCCCGCTGCCGCTTTACCACAAGGTCTACCTGCTGCTGAAGCAACGGCTGGAATCGGGCGGGTTCGCCACTGACAGGGCGATGCCCGGCGAAAACGCGCTGGCCGCCGAATACGGCGTTTCCCGGCTGACGATACGGCGCTCGCTCGATGCCTTGGCCGCCGATGGACTCATCGAGCGACGGCAGGGACGCGGCACGTTCGCGGCCGCGCCGGCGCCATTTCCGGCCCC
>DMTA01000303.1 GCA_003454835.1 Achromobacter sp.
GGCCCGAATGGGCGTGGGCGACATGATGCTGCTGGCGGTGCGGGCGGACGGCCACGTCGGCCTGCGCGCCGAGCAGCGGCACGCCGAGACGCTGTCGGCGTACATTGAACGGCTGCGGGCCTGATCGGACGCAGCGCCCCCGGGCGCAGCCCGACGAGATCGGACACAGCTCCCGGGCGCAGCGCGACGACCTAGGGAAATCCCCAGGAAGAATCCTGTCGATCCGGGTGCCGGCGGTTCGTCGTAGTCATGCACCCACCCTCATTCAAGGCGGACTACATCATGACTACCGGAACCGTACGACACCTGCGCGTCCTGCGCGCCTCCCCCGACCGCGTCTATCGCGCCTTTCTCGAACCCGACGCGGTCGCCAAGTGGCTTCCGCCGTATGGCTACACCTGCTCGGTCCAGGAACTGGACGCGCGCGTCGGCGGCAAGCATCGGATGGCCTTTCGCAACTTCGCCACCGGACACCTGGAGCCGTTCGGCGGCGAGTATCTGGAGCTGGTTGAAGGCGAGAGGATCCGCTACACGGACCGCTTCAACGATCCCGCCCTGCCGGGCGAGATGACGACCACCATCACCCTGCGCCAGGTCTCGTGCGGCACGGAACTGACCATCGTACAGGAGGGCATTCCCGAGGTCATTCCGACCGAGATGTGCTACCTGGGCTGGCAGGAATCGTTGCTGCAGCTGGCCCGCCTGGTGGAAACCGATACGCCCGACGGCCCGGAGCGCGACTAAGGTTGCGCGAGCGGACGACATCGACTCGGATACGTTTGCTCATGTTTTGACACCATCAAGTCGCGCGCGACGGCACGACTCCCTACAAAATGTGGCGCGCCCATGCGGCGCGGCGCGGGCCGTAACAATATTGGCCCGCGCGCATCCCACATGAAGGAAGAATCGTGTCAAAAGTGTTTGCCCTGCTGCTCTGCGCCGCCCTGCCCGCCGCGGCATTGGCCGCCCCCGATACCGAGCCCCTGAAGCTGAACGCGGACAACAAGCTGTATTGCAACGCCCAGACCGACTGGTGCGTGGGCATCAAGACGGACGGCGCATTCAACGAAAACGGCCCCTTCGCGACCAGCAGGACGCTGCGCGCCGACTACCGGTTCTGGGACTCGCCAGAGATTCCCGACTTCAAGGACTTCAAGGTCTGGCCGGAAATGATCCGCTTGAGCGAAGAGCGGGCGCTGGTCGGCGTGATCGGCCCGGCGGAGCCGGACTTCAAGGCGTCGACGCCGTTCTCCGGTGGCGGATTCGAACGCCGGGATCTGTATCTGTACGACGTCAGCCTGGGCGAGCAGACCGGCGCCAGCCTGGTGCTCGTCATGCCGTACTCGGCCGACACGTCCATTCGGGCGTGCTTCAACGAGGCAGATCAGGAAAAGCGTGCCGGGCAATGCAGCGATATCTATCAGTTCACGGCATCGTTGAAGGCGCTGCCGGGCAAGGAGCTGCCGGATCTGCAGGTGAAGACGCAGGCCACCCGCTCGCCTGCGGGGGCCAGCCGTTTGGCGGATTCAAGTGCGCGGCCCGCGCTGACCAAGGCGCAGCTCGCGCCGCAGGTTGACAGCCAGTGCAGCTATACGGTGACTTACGCATGGCAAGCCGGGTCCTCGTCATACCAGCCGGCTACGCCGCTGCCGGATTGCGCGGAGTTCCTGTCGGCGGATCCGGCGGCGAAGAAGTAGGCGGCGTGCTGTTGGCCGGAGTCAGACACCGGAGGCAATTCCGAGATGTCTGACACCGGAACTTTAGGCTTACTCCGCGTACCCAGGATTGCGCCGGTCCAGCCGGCGCAGCAGGCCAGGCCACGCCAGCTGGGCCTTATGTGCCCGGTCAGCCGGCGACTCCACCGCCGCGCGGGCCAGGATGTCCGCGGGGATGTGGGTCAGTTCGCCGCCCGCCTGCGCGCGCACTTGCACCATGCAGGCGGCTTCCAGACGGTGCATGGCCTGGAAGGCTTCCGCCATGCTCTGGCCCACGGTCAATAGGCCGTGATTGCGAAGGATGAGGTAGTTGTTGGCGCCCAGGTCGCGCACCAGGCGCGGCTGCTCGTCGGGATTGAGCGCGAGGCCTTCGTAGTCGTGGTAGCTGAGCGAGCGCAGGGCGATGAACGCGAACTGCGACAGCGGCAAGAGGCCCGCCTTCTGCGCCGACACCGCCACGCCGTTGATCGAATGCGTGTGCAGCACGCACATTGCGTCCTTGCGTGCGGCATGGATACAGCTGTGGATGGTGAAGCCGGCGGGATTGATGTCGTACTCCGAATCCATCACCTTATTGCCGTGCAGGTCGATCTTGACCAGGCTNNGATGTGCGTGAAGATCAGGTCGTCCCACCCGAAGAGCGCCACCAGCCGGTACAACGCCGCCAGGTCCTTGCGGACCTGCCATTCCGTTTCGCCGACCTGTTCGCGCACGCTGGCGCCCTGCTTGCCTGCCGTATCCATCCTGTCTCCGTATTGTTGGTGTCGGTCCCGAGCCGTTTCGCCGGGATCCGTCATGCACTGTATTCCTTTTCGCGCCCGGCGCGCACGGCGGCGCCGCAGCGGCGTCCGTCTGGTGAAACAGCCCGAGACCCATTAACCTGTGAGCCACGTCCGAGGAGACTCCGAGAATGCTGCCTGCACTTTACGGTCATCCCTTTTCGTCGTACACGCAGAAGGCGCTGATTGCGATCTACGAAAACGCCACGCCTTTTGAGTTCCGCAGCATCGGGCCCGAGACGCCCAAACATGCCGCCGACTGGGTCGCACGCTGGCCGCTGCGCAAGTTTCCGCTGCTGGTCGACGGCGAACGCAACGTCGCCGAGTCCAGCATCATCATCGAATACCTGCAACTGGCCCACCCCGGCCCGGTCCGCCTGATACCCGCCGACCCAATGGCCGCGCTGGACGTGCGCTTTCTTGACCGCTATTTCGACCAGCACGTCATGTACTGGATGCAGCATGCGGTCAACGGCGCGCTGACCGGCGACCCGGCCAAGCGCGACGAAGCGCGGACGCTGGCCTCGAAGAAGCTGGAGCTTGCGTACGCATGGATCGACGCGCAGCTTGCCACGCGCACGTGGGCAGCGGGCGCGGACTTCACGCTGGCCGACTGCGCTGCCGCGCCCGCCTTGTTCTACGCCGACTGGACCCATCCGATCGCCGACGCATATCCGCATCTGCGGGCCTATCGCGCGCGGCTGCTGGCGCGGCCGTCGTTCG
>DMTA01000348.1 GCA_003454835.1 Achromobacter sp.
CGCGTTCATGTTCGCGCCGCAATTCGGCCAGGCGGTCCACGTCGGCGTTGAGCTGCGCCATGGCCTGCCCGCACTCGTCGCGCTCGGTCATGGCGCGCGCGAGTGCGTCTTCGGCGTCCTTGTAGGCGCCTTTGGGACGGCCGTTGCGGGCGTCGAGCAGCGCGGCGCGCTCTGCGGACACGCGATCGAACAGTCGGTCGCCGTCTCCGGAGGCCAGCTCGCCGGAGAGCTGCGTCAGCGCATCGCGCAGATGCGAGCCTGCATAGCCGGCAGCTTCGTGCAGGTTCTGGCCGTCGCCCTGACGGATCCATAGCAGGCCCGGCACGCCGGCCAGGTCAGGTTTGCTCTGGCCGCGCCCGGGCATTTCAAAGCCCAACAAGACGGCCAGCGCGTTTTCGGCTTCTTCGCCGTCGAGCCGCTGCGCGCCGTCGTCCACCACGAGTTCGCAGCGGGCCTTGGACAGGAATTGCTTTCTAAGGACGTACGCGTGATCAGCGTGCGTGAAGGCCACTTCAACGCTGGGGCGCGCGCCCGATTCGCCGCGCGGCGCCAGGTCGGCGACCTTACTGGTGCTGTAGCGTTCAAGGAAGGCGGCCCGGACTGCGGCCGCGACCGTGCTCTTGCCGGCTTCGTTGGGGCCGACAAAAAGGTTCAGGCCGTCTTGCAATCCGTCCAGCGACAACGGCTGGCGGAACTTGCGGAATTCTTCGAGGGCAATGCGGGAGATCTTCATTTGGCGGCTCCCTGCGTGGCGGTTTCACGCTGGAACCGCAGCAGCAGGCGCAGGGCCTCGCTGGCTACCGCCGACTGGTCTTCGTCCGCCTGCAGCGCCTGCAATTGGGCGGCGACCTCGCCCACGTAGCCACTGGCGCGCAATTCGGCCAGGTCGGCTTCGTCGGGTTCCAGGCGCACGCCGGACAAGTCGGGCAGCAAGGCCCGCACCTGCGCGGCGGCCTCGGCCACTGCCTTTTGCAACGCATCCCAGGTTTCGAGGTTGACGTGGCCCTGCACGTCCAGGCGCAGGACGTCGTCGGCCCGCAATGCCGCCATGCGCTCGGCCAGCGCCTGGGCATCGGTGGGCAGGCTAAGGGTTTCGGTCCATGCGGACCAGCGGAACTTGCCGGTTGCGATGCGTTCGACCACGGGTGCGGCGCCCGGGGCGTCGATGCGAACGTCCAGCACGTAGCCGGGCTCGTTGCCGCGAAAGCGGTCCTGCTCCGGCGTGCCGGCATACCAGGTGCGCGCGTCGATGGACAGGCAGCCGTGCCAATCGCCCAGCGCCAGATATTCCAGGCTGGCGCGGTCGGCGCGGTCGGGCGCGATGGGATTGGTGGCGTCGATCGCGTCGGGCAGGCGGCCCGCAACACTGCCGTGTGCGAGGCCCACGCGAATGCGCCCGGCTGGCGATTCCAGCGTGTCGAAGGCCTGGGTGACGTCGTCGTAGGTATGACGCTGCGTAAGCGGCGCGGCAAGCACGGCGATGTTGGCATCCGGCAGGTCCACCACGCTGGTCGTGAGCGGCACGTGCACATTGACCGGGATGCAGCCCAACTGCATGGCGCGGCTCCAGACGCTGTCGGCAAGTGCGGCGTCGTGGTTGCCCGCGATCATTACCCAGGGGCCGGTGTAGCCGGCCATGGCGGCAAAGAGCCGCCGGATGCTGCGATCAGATACGGCTTGCGTGTCGAAGACGTCTCCGGCGACCAGCACGGCGTCCACGCGGCGCTCGGCGGCCAGCGTAGCGATGCGCGCGACGACCTCGAAACGGGCCTCGGCGAGCATGGCGGCATCGTCGGTTTCAAACTGGCCGTATTGGCGGCCGATCTGCCAGTCGGCAGTGTGCAGGAAATGGGTCATGCGGCGATTTTGGCACAAAGAAACCTGCCGCTTCGCCCGCAGCGTGCTCAATTCAGCACACGCTATTCAGCGCATTCAAAAAGGACGCGGGCCGCATCGAAGCGGCCCGTCGGGTGTGCGCCACTGTTGGCGCGGGCGCCAGACAAGGCGCAAGGCGGTCAGGCGCAGTTCAGACGCGACTCGAGGCGCGGCTCAGCCCGAATCAGCCCAACTCAGGCTGAAATCAGGCACCCTTGCCGTCCAGCACCAGTTGCTGACGCGACGCGGCGCTGCGGTCGTAACGCGACAGTCCGAGCCCGTCGGTGCTGATCGCGGGGCGCTGGCCCATGACGAGATCCGCGACCAGCTTGCCGGAACCGCAAGCCATGGTCCATCCCAGCGTGCCGTGGCCGGTGTTCAGGTAAAGATTGTTGTAGCGCGTGGCGCCGACGACCGGCGTGCTGTCCGGCGTCATGGGGCGCAGGCCGGTCCAGAACTCGGCCTGAGCCACATGGCCGCTGCCGGGGAACAGGTCGTTGACCACGAGTTCCAGCGTCTTGCGGCGGGCATCCTTCAGGCGCAGGTCGAAACCCGACAGCTCGGCCATGCCGCCCACGCGGATCCGCTGGTCAAAGCGCGTGACGGCGACCTTGTAGGTTTCGTCCAGCACCGTCGACACCGGCGCGGCGGACTCGTCCTTCATGGGGATGGTCAGGGAGTAGCCCTTGACCGGATAGACCGGCAGGTCCAGACCAAGGGGTTCGAGGAAACCGCGGGTGTAGCTGCCGAAGGCGGCCACGTAGCGGTCGGCGGTGAGGACTTCGTTGCCGACGCGCACGCCGGTGATCTGGCCGCCGGCGGTGTTCAGGCCCGTGACGCTCTGGCCAAAACGGAATTCCACGCCCAGCGCGGCCGCCATGTCCGCCAGCCGGCGGGTGAAAAGCTGGCAGTCGCCGGTTTCGTCGTTGGGCAGGCGCAGGCCGCCGGTGAGCTTGTGCGCGGAATTGGCCAGCGCGGGCTCGGCCGTCACGAGACGGTGGCGGTCCAGCAGTTCATAGGGAACACCCACTTCTTCGAGCACGGCGATGTCGCGGCGCGCGGCTTCCATCTGGGCTTCGGTGCGGAACAACTGCAGCGTGCCGCGGGCGCGTTCTTCGTAGTGGATGCCGGTGGAGGCGCGCAATTCACGCAGGCAGTCGCGGCTGTACTCGGACAGGCGCAGCATGCGTTCCTTATTGATGGCGTAGCGGTCGGCCGAGCAATTGGCCAGCATTGCGGCCATCCATTTGAGCTGGAACAGGCTGCCGTCCAGGCGGATCGCCAAGGGCGCGTGCTTTTTAAAGAGCCATTTGATCGCCTTGAGCGGAATGCCGGGCGCGGCCCAGGGCGTGGAATAGCCAGGCGACACCTGGCCGGCATTGGCGTAGCTGGTCTCCTGCGCCGCAGCGGGCTGGCGGTCCAGCACGGTCACTTTGGCGCCCTGCCGGGCCAGGTAATAAGCGGTGGTGGTGCCGATGACGCCGCTGCCGAGGACGATCACATGCATGATTCTTTCCGGTATTTGGATTTGTCTGGGAATTTCGGTAGTCTATGACCCCTTCGGCAGTGAAAAGCACTGAAGATTTTGCTTTTCCAGTGGTTTTTCCCGGGCCAACCTTGTTTTTCATCCGGCGGTAGTGAAATGCGCGACCTCGACCGAATTGACCTCAAAATCCTCGACATCCTGCAGCGCGAAGGCCGGATTTCAGTCACCGAGTTGGCCGAGCGCGTGAGCCTGTCGGCCACCCCCTGCTCCGATCGCGTCAAGCGCATGGAGCGCGAAGGCGTTATCACGGGTTACCATGCGCGCGTCAACCCGGCGGCGCTCGGTAAGAACTTGCTGGTGTTCCTGGAGATCAAGCTGTCGGCCAAGTCGGGCGACGTCTTTGACAAGGTCAAGCAGGAACTGCTGTATGTCCCCGAGGTGATGGAATGCCACCTGGTGTCGGGCGAATTCGACTATCTGGTCAAGGCGCGCCTGTCTGAAATGAATGAATACCGCCGTCTTCTGGGCGAAATCCTGAAGCGGCTGCCCGCGTCCGCCGAGTCTCACAGCTACATCGTGATGGAGGAGATCAAGGAGACGCTCTTCCTGCCGGTGGACCGCTAGCGCCAGTTCACACTAAAAGAAGGGATGCGCCCCGCCCGGCCAGGGGCGCCCGGGCAGGGGAGACCGGCCAGGGGCGCGCCCGCCTTGTTACCGGAAAATCCTGCGGCGGCTGCTATGCTGCGGCCCTCCCCGGCGATCCTGCATGATCGTCCGACCCTATTTCTGCTATTGCCTATGACCCGTCTTTATAAATATTTCTTCCGTGGCCTGATCACCGTCCTGCCGCTGGCGCTGACAATCTACCTGCTTTATCTCTTTCTGGCCTGGACGGAAGGCGTGGCGCTCACGTTCCTGCGCCCCTTCATCGGTGGCTTCTACGTCCCCGGCATGGGGCTGGCGCTGGGAATTCTGGGCATCCTGGCCATCGGCTACCTCGTGTCCAAGCAGCGCGTGCAGCGCTTCCTGACGCTGGTGGAAATGCCCTTCACCAACCTGCCGGTGGTCAAGAGCATCTATTCGTCGCTCAAGAGCTTTGCGGATTACTTTTCGCCCAGCTCCAAAAACACGGCCCAGCAGGTGGTCGTGCTGCGCATCCCCGGCCAGCAGCTTGAGCTGGTGGGCCTGGTGACGCGACGCGGCACCGACGGCCTGCCCGAGGGATTCACCCAGGGTGATCGCGTCGCGGTCTACCTGCCGATGGGCTACATGATCGGCGGCTATACCGTGTTCGTGCCGCAGGAATGGGTGCAGCCCATCCAGATGTCGGTCGAGGAAGCCATGCGCTCTTCGCTGATCGCCTGGATGGCCCGGGCCGAAACCGGCGGCATCCGCCCCGCGCCCGCAGCCAGCCCGGAGGCGGCTGCGGATGAGCCCGTGGACCAGCCCGCCGTCCAACCCGCAGCCCAGACCGGGGCCCAGACCGCAGCCCAGACCGCCGGCCAGTCCC
>DMTA01000139.1 GCA_003454835.1 Achromobacter sp.
CCGCGGGCGCGGCGCCTGCAGCCGGCGCTGCCGGGCTGGTGGTCGCCTGCGCCACCAGGGTGGCGCTATGCAGTGCGTTGGACACCTCAGTTCCTCATTACGAAATCGAACGGAATTTTTGCTTTGGCGGGATAAGCCACGCCATTACGGGTATACGGCTTGAAGCGGCCTTTGCGGGCGGCTGCCAGCGCCGATTCGTCCAGGCGCGGAAACCCCGACGACGCATCGATGGTGGCGCGCTCGACCAAGCCCTGGGTATTGATTTCCACCAGCACCACGACTCGGCCCTCTTCCCGCATGCGCCGCGACGCCATCGGATAATTAGGCATCGGACGCGCGCCCTGGAACTCGATGCTCGAGACCAGCACGGGCTGATCGGGAGGCGGTCCCTGCGTCGGGCCCTGCGGCGCCTGCGTGCCTTCTGGCGCACCGCTGGGCGGCGTCGGCTGCGGCGGCGTTTCAGGCTTGGGCTCGGGTTTGACTTCCTGCTTGGGCTTTGGCTTGGGTTTGGGTTTGGGCTTGGGCGGAGGCGGCTTGGGCGCCGGCATCGGCGGCTTTTCCACCACCGGTTCGGGCTCGGGTTCCGGCTCCGGCTCGGGCTTCAACTCAGGTTCGGGCTCGGGTTCGGGCTCGATCTCGGGTTCAGGCTCGGGCGGCGTCTCGGTCACCGGCTGCGGCACTTCGGGAGTAGGTTCGGCTTTGGCGATCTGGGGGATGGGGGCATCCACCACGCTCACCATGATTGCCTCGGGTTCCTCCAGTTCAGGACGACTTTCCGGCGCCATGAAGATGGCGCCGATCACCGCTGCATGAAGCGCGACCACCGCCAGACCAGCGCCTGCGCGTATACCAAAAGAAGACCGCGAAGAAGAATTCCAACCGGGTTGAAGACTAGGCATGAATCAGCCAGGGTGCATTGACTTTTCCGGCCAGCCAGAAAAATGACGCCCACAAAACGGCGGCGCCGGCTGACCGGTACAAGCCCGTCATAGTATCTTAAATGCGAATGATTCGCACGTTGTATTTCGAATGGAACAGCGTAACACCGCTGATCGGGATCAAGGCGCGAGCAATAAAACGCTTACGAAAAATGCGGGCATCTTGACGCGATAGTCCCGCGAGAGAGGGAATCCGTTCAATAGCATGCGCCTGAGCCCCACAGGCATGCGAATCCGCGGCACAAAACAAAAAACCCGCCACGGGGCCGTGTGCGGGTTCATGCGGTTTGCGCACAGCCTTGCGGCCGCCGAAACCAATATCGTGTGCTTCTGGTGGGTGCTACAGGGGTCGAACCTGTGACCTACGCCGTGTAAAGGCGCCGCTCTACCAACTGAGCTAAGCACCCATTTCTGTGCAACTGCCCGGCGCGATCAGCGCGCGGGAATTACCAATTTGGGGTACTCAAAAGCAATACGCGGGCCGGAGTATACCGGACCGCGTACTTGTGGGCAAATCGCAGCGCAGTGCGCCGTGCGATCAGCTGCCGTCAATCAGTTGACGGCGTCCTTCAGGGCCTTGCCCGGACGGAACTTCGGCACCTTGGCCTTCTTGATCTTGATGGTTTCGCCGGTGCGCGGGTTACGGCCAGTGCGCGCGGCGCGAGCCGACACGGCAAACGTGCCGAAACCGACCAGCGTGACCGTACCGCCTTTCTTCAGCGTGGTCTTCACGGCACCGATCAGGGCGTCGAGCGAACGGCCGGCGGCAGCCTTGGAGATATCGGCCTTGCTGGCGATGTGATCGATGAGTTCGGTTTTGTTCATGCAGGTGTACCCCTCACAAGGTGTGGAGTCTGCCAGGGGCGGAGTTCATGGCCGTCAGGATGGATGCCACAAATGGACGCGAGACCAGGCAAACGACGAACAGACAGTGGATAAACTTTTTTCTTGCGCTGCAAAGCACAACTTTTAAACTGCTGCGCCGCTTAGGATTTGCTGGCTTCTTGCCTGCAAACCGTCAGCGACGCAGACGTGTATTAGGCCTTGGCGTAGAGCCGCTGTCAAGAGAAAACCTGACGGCAACCCGCGTCAATACTAGCTTTTAGGCGTTTTCGCAATAAACAAAAACGCGCATTTCGGGGTTTGCGCGACACCCCGAAAAAACACTTTAGGCTTCATCAAACGTCGGCCCAGCGGCGCAGCAGATTGTGATAAATGCCGGTGAGCTGCACGATCGACGCATGCCCCGCCACATCCTGGTTCAAGCGCTGGATGGCCACATCCATGTCCAGCAGCAATGCGCGCTGGCTGTCTTCGCGCACCAGGCTCTGCATCCAGAAGAACGAACTGACGCGCGCGCCGCGCGTCACGGGATTGACCTTGTGCAGGCTGGTTCCCGGATATAGCACCATGTGCCCTGCCGGCAGCTTCACGGCGCGCGGGCCGTAGGTATCGTCGATGACGAGCTCGCCACCGTCGTAGCTATCGGGGTCAGAGAAAAACAGCGTCGCGGACAGATCGGTGCGCACGCGTTCCGGTGAACCGGCGACGCCGCGTACGGCGTTATCGACGTGATAGCCAAAGGCCTCGCCGCCTTCGTAGCGGTTAAAGAGCGGCGGGAAGATCTTGCGCGGCAACGCGGCCGACATGAAGAGGTTGTTGCCCGACAGGCGCTGCAGGATCAGCGTGCCGAGCTCTTGCGCCAGCGGATGCTGTTCGGGCAATTGCCGGTTGTGCTTGACCTGTCCCGATTGATGGCCGGCGGTAACCTTGCCGTCGACCCAGTCTGCGGCATCCAGCCGCTGGCGGATGTCGGCTGCCTCTTGCGGCGTGAAGACTTCTGCGATCTGTATAAGCATGGGATCCTACCCGATTGCGTTGCCGGCGCGACCCTGGCGGGGAGCCGCGCCTGCCGCATTATCCGTTCAGGCAACCATTGAGCGCCTGATCGAAATCAAACAGCAAATCGGCTTCGTCTTCGATGCCGACCGACACGCGGATCAGGCTGTCCGCAATGCCCATCTGCTGACGGCGTTCCGCGCCCATCTCGTAATAGATGGTGTGCGCGGCGGGCAGCGCCAGGCTGCGCGTGTCGCCCAGGTGCGTTGCCATCAGGACGACGCGCAGGCGATTCAGGAAATCAAAGCAATCGACGCCGTCCGCCAGCTCGACGCCCAGCAGCCCGCCGAACCGCGAGCCGAACAGCGCCGCTGCGCGCGCGTGTTGCGGGTGGCTGGCCAGGCCCGGATAGTGCACTTTCGCCACGCCCGGGTGCTCTTCCAGAAAGCGCGCCAGCGCCAACGCATTCGCGCAATGCTTGGCCATGCGCAGGGCCAGCGTCTCGGCGCCCACCGCGATGCGGTGCGCCGGCTCGGCGGCCAGCGTGCCGCCCATGTCGCGCAGACCCTTCTTCTTGATTTGCGTAAGGCCCCAGCTGGTGGACGCGCCCTTGCGATAGGCTTCGTAGATGTTGTCGTTGCCGGCCCAGTCGTACAGGCCCGTGTCGGTCACGGCGCCGCCCAGCGCGTTGCCATGCCCGCCGATGTACTTGGACAGCGAGTTCATCACCAGCGATGCGCCCACTGTGGCGGGCCGGAACATCCACGGCGAGGTCAGCGTGTTGTCCACCACATAGACCAGCCCCTTTTCGCGGCAGATTTCGCCGATCACGGCCAGGTCGGCCACCTGCGTGCCCGGGTTGGCGATGGTCTCGGTAAAGACCATGCGCGTGTTGGACTGGATGGCGGCGCGCACCTGCGACGAATCCGTGGCGTCGACGAAGGTGATCTCCACGCCCAGTTCCTGCAGCGTGCCGAACAGGCTGTTGGTGTTGCCGAACACGAACTGGCTGGACACCAGATGATCGCCCCGGCGCAGCAGCGTGGTGAAGATGGCGGCCAACGCAGCCATGCCGGTCGAGAAGCTGACCGTCCCCTTGCCGCCTTCCATCTGGCTGATCTTGGCTTCCAGCGCGGTCGTGGTCGGGGTGCCTTGGCGCGCATATGTGAAGCCCGCCTTACCCTGGAACACGGCAGCCAGCTCGCGCGCGTCGTCGTACGCGAATTCGGACGACGGATGCATCGGCTTGTGCACCGCTCCGTGCTCGACGGATTGATTGCGGTCGGAATGGAGGATCGTGGTGGTAAAGCCGTTCTGGTGCATGATGGGCTGACGCAAGAAGAAAGGTATCTACGGGATAAAACGGATCACGATTGGCGCTGGCGCACGGTCTCGTACAGGCAGACGGCGCTGGCGACGCTGACGTTCAGGCTTTCCACCGAACCCAGCATCGGAATGTTCACGAGCTGGTCGCAGGTTTCACGCGTGAGGCGGCGCATGCCCTCGCCTTCGGCGCCCATGACCCAGGCCATCGGCTGGCGCGCATCGATCTTGTGCATGCTGTCAGTGGCCTGATCGTCCGTGCCGACGAGCCACACGCCACGATCCTTCAGGCTGCGCATGGTGCGCGCCAGGTTCGTCACCATCAAATACGGCACCGTGTCCGCCGCGCCGCACGCGACGCGCTGCACGGTGGCGTTCAGGCCAACGGCGCGATCGCGCGGCGCGATCACTGCGTGCACGCCCGCCGCGTCGGCGGTGCGCAGGCAAGCGCCCAGGTTGTGCGGGTCGGTCACGCCATCAAGAATCAACAGCAGCGGCGGCCCTTCGACCACGTCGAGCACCTCATCGACATCCACGGCCAGTTGACGCTCTTCGGCCAGCGCCAAGACGCCCTGATGGCGAGTGCCGCGCGACAGACCGTCCAGCCGTTCCATGGGAACCGGGTGCACACGGCGCCCCGCCCGCTCGGCCTGCTCGATGAATGTCTGCATGCGCTTGTCGCGGCGCGAAGCCTCGACGTAGATTTCCTTGATCGAGTCGGGCGCGTGGCGCAGCCGCGCGACAACCGCGTGAAACCCGGCCAGGACTTGGGTCGACGCCATAAAACAATACCTTTAGATAAACGAATACCCGCCCCAGAGGGGGGCGGGCCACCGGATGGAACCGGCAATAACCGCAATGTTACCCCTTACAGCCACGCCGCCAAACGACGGCATGGCCATAAGGATCCTTCGCGGCCTGTCAGTGGCGCTTGCGGGTGGCCGACTTGGCGGGCGCGGCCCGCTGTGTCGCCTTGGGCGGCTTGCTGGCCTTTTTGGCCGCGGCGCGCCGCTCCTTGGCGGTCTGGCCCTTCAGGCCCGCGGGCTTGGGGGACGCAGCCTTCTTGACCCGGCGCATGGGCTCATCGGGTCCGCGCGCCGCCGCCTTGCGCAGCGCGTCGAAACTCGTACCCTGCACCAGGCGGAACTCGATGCGGCGCGCCTCCAGATCCACGCGCGACACCTGCACCTGCACCTTGTCGGTCAGGCGGTAGCGCATGCCGGTGCGTTCGCCCCGCAGCTCGTGCAAGGCGTCGTTGAACTGGAAGTACTCGCCGCCCAGCTCGGAGACGTGCACCAGGCCCTCAACGTGCAGCGTGTCCAGGGTGACGAAGATGCCGAAGCTTGCCACGCCCGTGACCGTGCCGCTGAAGTCTTCGCCCACGCGTTCCTTGACGAACCAGCACTTGAGCCAGGCCTCGACATCGCGCGACGCCTCGTCGGCGCGGCGCTCGCTGGCCGACAGCACCAGGCCCATCTTTTCCCAGATGGCGTGCTCGTGCTCGCGCTGCGTGCGGCCGATGACGACGGCGTGGTCGTCCAGGCTGGGCACATACCGCTGCCCTGCCAGCAGCGCCTTGATAACCCGGTGCGTGAGCAGGTCAGGATACCGGCGGATCGGCGAGGTGAAGTGGCTGTAGCCCGGATAGGACAGGCCGAAGTGACCCATGTTGTCGGGGCTGTACACGGCCTGCTGCATGGAACGCAGGCACATGGTCTGCAGCAGCTGGTAGTCGGGACGCCCGCGAACGGAGTCGAGGAAATCGCCGTAATCCTTGGCTGTGGGCGTTTCGCCGCCGCCCAGCGACAGCCCCATCGTGCGCAGGAATTCGCGCAGCGATTGCAGGCGTTCCGGCGTGGGACCTTCGTGGATGCGGTACAGGCCGGGATGCTTGCTGCGCGTCATGAAGTCCGCCGCGCAGGTGTTGGCGGCCAGCATGCACTCTTCGATCAGCTTGTGCGCATCGTTGCGCACGGACGGCACGATCTGTTCGATGCGGCCAAGTTCGTTGCAGACGATCTTGGTTTCAACGGTGTCGAAGTCAATGGCGCCACGCTTCTTGCGGCCTTGCGACAGCACCTGGAACAGCTCGTACAAATGCTGGACCTGCGGCATCACGCTGCGCATCGCGTGCGCGGCGGGACCGCCCGGCTGCTGCAGCGCCGCCCAGATGTTGGTGTAGGTCGTGCGGGCATGGGAGTGCATGACCGCGTTGTAGAACTGGTACGCCGTGACCGTGCCGGCCTTGGCGCCGCTGGCCGGGATAACCATGTCGCACACCAGCACCAGGCGGTCGACGTCCGGATTCAGCGAACACAGACCGTTGGACAACGACTCGGGCAGCATGGGAATGACCCGGCGCGGGAAGTACACGCTGGTGCCGCGCTCGATTGCATCGTCGTCCAGCGCATCGCCCGGACGCACGTAGTGGCTGACGTCGGCAATGGCCACCAACAGGCGCCAGCCCGGACGCTTGCGCTGTCCCGTGCCCAGCTCCACCGGCTCGCAATACACCGCGTCGTCGAAGTCGCGGGCGTCCTCGCCGTCGATGGTGATGAGCGGTACGTCGCGCAGGTCGACCCGGTCTTTCAGGTCGGACTTGCGCACGGTGTCGGGCAGGCGCGCGGCCTGCTTCAAGGCGCCATCCGTGAAGTCGACCGGCACGTCGAACTTGCGCACGGCAATTTCGATTTCCATGCCGGGATCGTCGATCTCGCCCAGCACCTCGGCCACGCGGCCCAGCGGCTGCGTGTGGCGCGTGGGCTGCGCCATGATTTCCACGGCAACCACCTGCCCGTGCTGAGCGCCATTGGTGTCGCTGGGCGGAATCAGGATGTCGTGCTTGATGCGCTGATCTTCGGGCACGACGATGGACAGACCATGCTCGTGCAGAAAGCGCCCCACCAGCTTGTTGGTGCGGCGCTCGATGACTTCGACGATGGTGCCTTCCGGCTTGCCCCGGTATTCGCCGCCCGGCTTGACCAGCACGCGGTCGCCATGCAGCACCTTGAGCATTTCGCGGGGGGACAGGAACAGATCCGGACCGCCGTCATCGCGCAGCAAAAATCCGAAGCCGTCGCGATGACCCAGCACCTTGCCCGCCACGAAGTCGAGCTTGGTCGCCAGCAGCAGCACGCCCTTGCGGTTGGGCAGCAACTGCCCGTCGCGCTCCATGGCGCCCAGGCGGCGTTCAAACCCCACCAACGTCGCCTCGCGCTCGACGCCCATGCGCTCAGCCAGCTCAGCCGGAGACAACGGCGAACCCGCGGCGCGCAGCGCTGTCAGGATGGCTTCACGGGACGGAACATCAGGGTCGAAGTCCGGCGGCGCTTCGGGCAAGGGTGTTGATCTGTTCTTATTGGATTCGTTATTCGATCGTTTTGCCAAAGCTAAATTTTCCGTATATAATGCGCAGCTTCTGTGGTTCGCCCAAGGCTGAACACTGAAGCAGAAATGGTCAGAAAGGTTTCAAAAATCGGTTCAAAACCCGGTTTGAAAAAACCGATTGTAAAACCAACTGCATTCGGACGCATGGATTAGTTCAAAGCTAGCTGATTAGTTCTGAACCGACCCAAGTGACTGGAACGCAGCGTAGCACATAGTTCTGACAGTATCTTTCAGTGCCCAGGTGGCGGAATTGGTAGACGCGCACGGTTCAGGTCCGTGTGCCGCAAGGTGTGGAGGTTCGAGTCCTCTCCTGGGCACCACGGAATTCTAATCAAGGCAGTTTTCAACTGGCTTGGTGAAATAAGGCTAAAAAGCCCCGGAAATCGAAAGGTTTCCGGGGCTTTTGCTTTTGTATTTGCTTTGCGCGATTGCTTGCCGTGATTGCTTGCCATAACTACTTGCCATGACTGCTTGCCATAACTACGTGCCATGACTGCTTGCCGGAATCTGCGCGCGCGCTTTGCCATCGAATCCAAAGCTCACACCTAAGCTCGCGCCAGACACCAGCACCGCACTCCCCTTGCTTCGGTTATCGCCAGGGCACCTTGCGATTCAAATGATGACGCGCATACAGATCCGCACCCATGCCGTCGATCTGCCCATCAATCAACGCCTCGAATGGCGCAAGCAGCGCATCGAAGTTGCGCGGCGCCTCGATGGCGTTCAGCGCGTGCGTCACGGCCTCGATCGTGGACAGCGCGCCCGCCACGTCGGCATGCCGCACCCGGTATCGTGTCGATAACCCCGGCGGCAGCATCACCCGAGGCAGTGCGGCAAGCGCCGGATTGATGTGCAGCAGCTTGCGCGCATGACCCCATGTGCCGTCCGGCACGATCAGCCGGATGGGCATGTCCAGATCCTGGCCATAGCCCGGCGTCAGCACCTCGGCGCCCTCCCCGGGAAACAGCAATCGCGGCGCATGGCCGGGCGCTGCCCAGTCCGACTCCGAAAAATACTCCCCCACCACGCGGCGCGCACCAGCCAGGCCCAGCACCGCGAGCCGCGCCGTGTTCAACGCGTGGCGCGCTTCGCTGGGATGCTGCAGGACCACCACACTGGTACGGCAGGACAACGACGGGATCAAAGCGCAAAGGCAGTGCGACAACGGGCGCAGGCAGCGCGTACAGAGGGCTCGAGACATGGGCGACACTATATCGAAAGCGGCCTGCTCGCGGCCCACTCAAAAAAAGTGAAAAAAAAGCAGCATGACTTGCACACATCAAAAAAAGTGTGCATAATCTCGTTCCTCTGCTGCTGAACACGAAACGAAGCGAAAGCGACGCAACATGTAAAGCAACAGCGCCCAGGTGGCGGAATTGGTAGACGCGCACGGTTCAGGTCCGTGTGCCGCAAGGTGTGGAGGTTCGAGTCCTCTCCTGGGCACCAATTACTACATCACGAGGTACCTGTCGTGATGCGCCAAAAGAAAAACCCCGAATGCGAAAGCGTTCGGGGTTTTTGCTTTGTGCGCGCGTTTTTCGTTTTGGTGGTGCGATTATTTGTTTTGCAGGCGCGGGCTTTCGCTTCGTGCGGGCCCGGCCTTGCGCTTTTTCGTGGGCCGCACCGCAGCCCATCGGCTGCGGTGCATGACGGTTCGGCGCCCTACTTCAACGTGCGCGTCATCACCACGTGCGGAATGCCGGCCTCGACAAACTCCTCGCCTTCGGCCTTGAAGCCATGGGCCTCGTAAAAGCCGGCGGCGTGCGTCTGCGCATGCAGCACCAGCATGCGATGGCCGTCGCCGTGCCCCTGGCCAATGAGCGCATCGAGCAACTGTCCGCCCACGCCCATGCCGCGCGCCCGCTTGTGCACCGCCATCCGGCCAATGTGACCGTCAGGCAAGAGGCGCCCCGTGCCCATCGGCGTGCCATCGGGTCCGTAAGCCACGGCGTGCACGGACACGGCATCGTCGTCGTCCATCTCAATTTCCGGCGGCACGTTCTGCTCGACCACGAACACGGCATGGCGCACTGAATAAGCGTCGTCGCGCAAGCGATCCCAAGTTCCCAACGCGATACGCACCGTTGTTTGTCTATTGGCCGACATATCCTTCCCCTACGTTGCAGCAAATGAATAACCGAATCCTACGCCGCATTTTGGCAGGGATGAAGAACGCGCGAAAAGGGGTACGATCGCGGCTTGCCCTTGCCGCCCCTGGTCCGCCATGACGCCTGCCGCACCCCCTGCCTGGTTGAAAGCCGCACCCGCGCTCTTTCTCGTGCTGTGGTCCAGCGGCTTTGTCGTATTGAAGGTGGGCCTGGCCTACGCCGATCCGCTCACGTTTCTCGCGCTGCGTTACGCCTGCGTGCTGCTGATCCTGACGCCCCTGTTGCTGGCGCTTCGCCCGCCGATCCCCACACGCGTCAGCGCATGGGGACATCTCGCCATGGTCGGTTTGCTGTTGCAGGCCGGCTACTTCTGCTTCACCTACCTGTCGCTCAAGCAGGGCATGTCGGCGGGCGGGGTGGCCCTCATCACTTCGCTACAACCCATCTTGATCGGGCTGCTGGCGCCCGCCCTAGCGCATGAACGTGTCGACGCACGGCGCTGGGCTGGATTGGCGCTGGGCGTGACGGGCGCCGCGCTGGTGATCGTGGCCAAGGCCTCGATCGATGTGCTTGCGCCATTGGGACTGACTTTCGCGGTCGGGGCCTTGCTCTGCCTGACCGGCGGCACGCTCTACGAAAAGCGCTTCGGCACCCAGATCCATCCGGTCGCATCCAACTTCGTCCAATACGGCGTCGGACTTGCCGTGTCCGCGCCGCTGGCGTTCTGGCTTGAACCGATGCACATCGACTGGACGGGCCCGTTGCTGGGCTCGCTGGCGTATCTGGTGGTCGGCAATTCGCTCGTCGCCATCACCTTGCTGCTGGCGATGATCCGCCACGGCGAAGCATCGCGCGTGTCCGCGCTGTTCTTCCTGGTGCCGCCGTGCACGGCGATCATTGCGCTGCTGATCCTGCGCGAACCCATCCCGCCGCTGGCCTGGCCCGGCATGGCGCTGGCCGCGCT
The DNA here is from genome assembly GCA_003454835.1 of Achromobacter sp. GTDB lineage: Bacteria > Pseudomonadota > Gammaproteobacteria > Burkholderiales > Burkholderiaceae_B > Achromobacter. Next base: position 10,560 of record DMTA01000139.1, read on the forward strand.
GGGCATCCTGCTGGTCACCCGCAAAACGGGCAAGACCGGCGACGACGGCAAGTAGAATGAGCGCCTTTCCGCCCTCGCGCCCTCGCCCATGAACGCCGTCGTCACCGCCGCCCTGCCGGTCTTTGTGTTGATCCTGACCGGCTGGCTGGCCGCACGCTGGCGCATCCTGGGCGCCAACGCGACCGACGCGCTGAACCGCTACGTGGTGTACCTGTCCTTGCCCGCGCTGCTGTTCCGCGCGATGACGCAGGTGGACCTGGCGCACATGGCGCACTGGGGATTCGTCGGCGCGTTCGCGGGCGGCGTCGCCGTCACGTTCCTGGTGTCCTTTCTGCCGCGCAAACGCGGACCGCAGTCGCTGACCGACCGCAGCATCGAAGGCCTCGCGGCGTCCTACGCCAACGCCGGCTACATGGGCATTCCGCTGTGCCTTGCGCTGCTTGGCGCCGACAGCCTGGCGCCCGCCACCTTCACCACATTGCTGACCGCCAGCGTTCTGTTCGGATTTGCGATCGCGCTTATCGAGTTCGACCGCCAGCAAACGCCCAATCTACCCGCAACGCTACTCAAGGTGGGCCGCGCGCTGGTGCGCAATCCGCTGCTCGCTGCCCCCGTGCTGGGACTGGCCTGGGCCGCCACCGGCGTGACGCTGCCCGAGGGCGTCGACCGCTACGTGGCCTTGCTCGGCGCGTCGGCCAGT
>DMTA01000249.1 GCA_003454835.1 Achromobacter sp.
AGCCCAGCGCCAGCGCGGCCAATGCCACGCCCGCATAGGGCAGCCAGCCATGCAGGGCGGGCAAGGCCAGCCCGCGATTGGACAGCAGCACCGAAGGCGCGGGCGACCAGGCCTCGCGCAGGTCGGGCAGTCGGAGCAGCAATCCATACCAGACGAATAGCTGCAAGAGCACGGGGGTGTTGCGCAACGGTGCGATGACAAGGGCAGCAGTTCGCGCCGCCAGCGGGTTGGACGACAACCCCAGGAATCCCAGGCCCACGCCCAGGACGGTCGCCAGCGGAATCGCCACGACGGCAACGGTCAGCGTATTGACCAGTCCCGCCGCCAGGGACATCCAGTAAGGGTCTTCCGGCGTGACATTGAGCAGGCTTTCAGAGATGCGGAAACCCGCCGGCTGAAAGAGAAAGCCGAACCCGCCCTGAATGCCGCGCCCGGCCTGCACCGATTCAATGTGCAGCACCAGCATGGCGGCCAGGCCGCCCAATCCCAGCCCCCACGCCAGCGCTGGCAGCCAGCGGCGCCACGGGGCAGTCGATGGGAGGGGGAACGAAGTGGCAGTCATGGCGTGTCGTGCGGCAGCAGTCAAAAGCAAGAAAGGCGGACCCGGAGGCCCGCCCGCGAATCATCGATAAATGCGCATCAGGCGGTGCGCTTCAAGCGATACGCACCAAGCGANNACGCACCAAGCGATTAGCACCAAGCGATACGCACCAAGCGACACGCACCAAGCGATTAGCACCAAGCGATTAGCATCACTGGAACGGCGGCGAATACAGCAAACCGCCCTTGTTCCACTGCGCGTTCAAGCCGCGTTCCAACTTGAGCGGCGTGGCCGCGCCCAGGTTGCGATCCCATACCTCGCCGTAGTTGCCCACGGCCTTGATCGCCTGCCTGGCCCACGTTTCGTCCAGGCCGAAGCTCTTGCCAATGCCGGGATCCACGCCCAGCAGGCGGCGCACCTGCGCGTCGGTGCTTTGCGCCTGGCTGTCGGCGTTGCTGGCGGTGATGCCCAGCTCTTCGGCGGCGACCAGCGCGTTGACCGTCCAGCGCACGATGGCGGCCCAGTTCGGATCGTCCTGGCGCACGAAAGGGCCGAGCGGCGATTTGTTGATGCGCTCGGGCAGGATGACGAAGTCGTCGGGCTTGCTGGCCCGCGCGGCGCGGCTGGCGGCCAGCGTGGATGCATCCGACAGGTAGACGTCGCAACGTCCGGCGTAGAAGGCCTGTTCAAGCTCGACCAGGTTTTCGATCACAACCGGGCGATAGCTGAGCTTGTTTTTCTTGAAGTAGTCGACCAGGTTCTGTTCATTCACCGTGCCGGGTTGCACGCAGACTTGCGCACCTTCCAGTTCGGTGGCGCTTTTAACGCCCAGTTTGCGCGGCACCAGAAAGCCTTGGCCGTCGTAGAACACGATGCCCGCGGACGCGATGCCCAGCCCGGCGTCGCGGCCCGATGTGATGGTGGTGTTGCGGTTCAGCACGTCGATCTCGCCGGACTGCAGCGCTGGAAAGCGCTGCTGAGAGCTCAGCGGCACGAAGCGGGTCTTTTCCGGATCGCCCAGCACGGCGGCGGCCAGCGCGCGGCACAAGTCGGCGTCAAGGCCGGTCCAGCGGCCTTGCTTGTCGGCGATCGACAGGCCTGCCGAGCCCTGGCTGACGCCGCACACGAGTTCACCCCGCTTCTTGATGGTGTCCACCGTGCCGGCCTGCGATGCGCCGGCAAGCGTCATCGCGGCGGCAATGCCCGCGGCCTTGAGTAGATGGTTCAAACGCATGCTGTTCCCATGGTTGTTGTGTGCAAGAGAGGCACGAATTCTATGGGCGCGCCGCGGTTGGCCGAGCGACTTAATACTCATATCAATATGAAAACTAAGCCTTATCCAGATGGGCGTCATATACCTAGAATGCCCGCATGCCGGATGGTCTGGCGGAGTAGGTTGCGCATGACGTGGCAGGACGAATTCAGACACCTTTTTCCCATCACGCGCGACAAGGCCTACGCCAACATCGCGTACACCAGCCCCTTGTCGCCCCGCGTGTCGACCGCGGTCGCGGACTTCTTCAACAGCATTACGCATGCCCGCAGCGACAAGCCGCAATGGCTGCGCGATGCAGATGCCTTGCGCGTGCGGCTGGCCCGGCTGATCGGCGGCGACGCGCACCGTATTGCATTCACCAAGAACACCACCGAAGGGTTGAACACGGTCGCGCAGGGGCTGGCCTGGAAGGAGGGCGACAACCTCATCGTCGACGATCAGGAACATCCCTCCAATGCCTTGCCGTGGCTGAACCTGCGCCGGCGTGGCGTGCAGGTTCGCGTGGCGCAGGCGCGCGCGCATCGCTTCACAGTCGATGACCTCTGGCAGCACGTGGATGCCCGCACCCGATTGATCGCGGTGTCCTGGGTGCAGTACGGCACGGGCCTGCGCACCGACATCCAGGAACTGGGACGCCGCTGCGCGGAACGCGGCATTTGGCTGGTCGTGGACGGCATCCAGGGCGCGGGCCTGCTGCGCGCGCAGGTGGACGACTGGCACGTCGACGCCTTTGCGTGCGGCGCGCACAAGGGCATGCTGGGTCCGCTTGGCGTGGGCTTGCTGCACGTGTCGCCGCGGCTGCTCGATGCGCTGAACCCTTTCTACATCGGCCCGTCCGGCGTGACCACGCTGGAGAAGTCTGGCCTGCAATGGCAGGCGGCGGTGTCGGACGCCAGCGACGCGCGCCGGCTTGAGACCGGCAACCTGAACTATCCCGGCATCGCCGGCTGGGCGGGCGCGCTGGATCTGATCGAACAGGCCCGGCCCGAGCGCATCGAGCCGTGGGTTCTTGCGCTGTCGCAGGCGCTGAGCGATGGACTGCGCAGCCTTGGCGCGCAGGTCGTGTCGCCACCGGGCGATGACGTGCGCAGCACCACGACGGCGCTGCGCGTCGCCGACCCCGCTGCCGTGCTGGCGCATTTGACGCAGGCTGGTGTCGTGGCAAGCGTCGTGGAGTATGGTTACGTGCGCCTGTCCGTGGGCGCTTATAACAACCATGAAGACATCGATCGCATTCTGCGCGCGGCGCGCGCGTTTGCAATCTGATCTGAATTTTCAATCACATATTTACCGGAGAGACTGATGACTGAACCGAAGAAGCCCAACTGGCGCCTGGAAACCGTGGCCGTTCACGGCGGCTATCGCCCCGATCCGACCACGCGCGCGGTGGCGGTGCCCATCTACCAGACGGTGGCCTACGCGTTCGACGACACGCAACACGGCGCGGACCTCTTCGACCTGAAGGTGGCGGGCAACATTTACACCCGCATCATGAATCCGACCACCGACGTGCTGGAGCAGCGCGTGGCGGCCCTGGAGGGCGGCATTGCCGCGCTGGCGCTGGCGTCGGGTCAATCGGCCGTCACGTACGCGATCCTGACCATCGCCGAAGCGGGCGACAACATCATTTCGTCCAGCACGCTGTACGGCGGCACCTACAACCTGTTCGCGCACACGCTGCCGCAGTACGGCATCACCACGCGCTTTGCCGACCCGTCCGATCTGGCCGCCTTCGAAGCGCAGATCGACGATCGCACCAAGGCCATCTTCGCGGAATCGGTCGGCAACCCGCTGGGCAACATCACCGACATCGCCGCGCTGGCCGATCTGGCGCATCGCCACGGCCTGCCGCTGATCGTGGACAACACCGTGCCGTCGCCGTACCTGCTGCGTCCCATCGAGCACGGCGCCGACATCGTGGTGCAGTCGCTGACCAAATATCTGGGCGGCCACGGCACCAGCCTGGGCGGCGCCATCATCGACTCGGGCAAGTTCCCGTGGGCCGAGCACAAGGACCGCTTCAAGCGCCTGAACGAGCCGGACGTCAGCTACCACGGCGTGGTCTATACCGAAGCCTTCGGCCCGGCCGCGTACATTGGCCGCGCCCGCGTGGTGCCGCTGCGCAACACCGGTGCGGCGATCTCGCCGTTCAATTCGTTCCAGATCCTGCAAGGCATCGAGACGCTGGCGCTGCGTGTGGACCGCATCGTGGAGAACGCGGTCAAGATCGCCAGCTACCTGCGCGAGCATCCGAAGGTCGAATGGGTCAATTACGCCGGCCTGCCGAATCATCCGGATCATGCGCTGGCCAAGAAGTACCTGGGCGGCAAGGTGCCGGGCCTGTTCACATTCGGCGTGAAGGGTGGCCGCGATGCCGGGGCGCGCTTCCAGGACGCGCTGCAGCTCTTTACGCGCCTGGTCAACATCGGCGATTCCAAGTCGCTGGCGACGCACCCGGCATCCACCACGCATCGCCAGCTCAATGCCGAGGAACTGAAAAAGGCGGGGGTGCGCGAGGAAACCGTGCGCCTGTCCATCGGCATCGAGCACATCGACGATCTGATCGCCGATCTGGATCAGGCGCTGGCACAGGTGTAGGCAGCATGACGACGCTTGCCCGCGGAATCCTTCAGAAGCTGGCGGCAGAGCTGCCCGCGGTGGCGGGCGGCGGCAGGTCGTTCAGACTTGTCAGACCGATGCGGGGCGGCGCCGCCGCAAGGCGGATGGCGCCATGCCTTCGGTGCGTTGGAATACCCGGCTGAACGCTGCCTGCGATTGATAGCCCACGCGTTCGGCGGCTTCCTGTATGCCCATGCCCTGATCCAGGAGCCGCCGCGCCACGCGCATGCGCAGCAACTGCACTAGCTGCGCCGGCGTCGTGCCGCTTTGCAGCGTGAAGCGGCGGTGGAAGGTGGCCTTGGACATGTGGACGCGGTCCGCCATGTCCTGCATGCTCCAGGACGCGGCGGGTTCGGCCAGGATCGCCTGCAGCAATCCAGCCATGGCGGGATCGCGCGCCAGCACGAAAAGTCCGTGCGCCTGACGGTCCTGAATGGCCAGGTGGCGCAGCATGAAGAAGATCAGCAGATCAGTCAGGCGCTCCAGCACGACGGACGAGGCGTTTGGTTCACGTGTGGTCTCGTCCAGAATCAGTTCGAACACGCCACGCGCGGCGCGAAAGCGGTCGTCGTTCGCGCGCAGCAGCAGATAGTCGGGCAGGGTGTCGGTCAGCAAATCGGCCAGCCCCGGGCGGAACTGGAAGAACCCGCAGGCAAGGCCGGTGCCGTCCGGCTGTCGCGGCGATAACGGCTGCATCGGGCCGCACGCGGCGCTGGCGCTGGCGCTGGCNNCGATGTCGCGCAGGAAGAAGATGCCGTCGCCTGCCGCCAGGGTGTGCGATTCCTGGCCCGATGCGATGTCCGCGCGGCAGCGGCCGTGCAGGATCAGGTGGAAACTGGCGCGGGCGCGTCCGCTGGTGCTGGCGGTCCAGTTGCCGCAATACTGGCCCAGATGATAAAGACTGGATTGCACCTCCAGGCTGGACAGCAGCACGGCGTCCACGGCGGCTTGATCGGTGAGGGTGGAATCGAGGGTCAAGGTGGGGTTCGGTTATAAGCGCATAGCTGAAAGTCGATAAGATCGAGCATCAAGTTGCGATCCTCGTGCATTGTCGCTTGCGGGGCGCTGCACGCAAAATGGTGTTTTCATTTGATAGCCCAACGGAGAACTTCATGGCCCGTCTGACCGTGCACACCGCGCAAAGCGCGCCCGAACCCACCCAGGCGGCGTTGGCCGCGGCCGAGAAGGGCGCGGGGTATCTGTCCAACCTGCTGGGCGTGCTGGCCGGC
>DMTA01000558.1 GCA_003454835.1 Achromobacter sp.
GTTCGACAAACCCGATCAGCCTGACGATGGCGCCGTCGGGCCTGCGCAGCGCCACCGTCGCGCCGGCACGCACGCCCGGCAGGACGGCGATGGCCGCATCGATCTCCGCCAGTTCAATGCGGTAGCCATGCAGCTTGATCTGATCGTCGATGCGGCCGCGGAAGGTGACGAGGCCCTGTGCGTCGATCTCGCCCAGGTCGCCGCTGCGATATCCCCGCTTGCCGTCGCGCGTGAACATGCGCGTGGCGTTCAGGTCGGGCCGGTTCAGGTAGCCGCGCATGACGTGATCGCCCGCGATGCTGATCTCGCCGTTTTCGATGAAGACCTCGGCATAGGGCTTGGCGCGTCCGATGGGAAACGGATTCGGCGCCGCCGCGCGCAACGCCGGGTCGATCTCGACCCAGGTGGTCGAGCACGTCGCCTCGGTCGGGCCGTAGGAGTTGACGATGCGCACCTGCGGAAAGCGCTGCCACAGTTCCTCGGCCAATGCGGGTGTCAGCGATTCGGCGCCGAACACGAAGACCCGCAGGTCGGGCAGGTGGCCGTGGTCGAACTCGGGATTGAACAGCTGCTGCCGCACGAACGAGGGCGTGGACGCCCAGACGCTGATGCGGCTGCGGGCCAGATACTGCACGAAAGCATCGCGCTGCGCGATGGTTTCGCGCGGACACAGCACGCAGGTTCCGCCCAGCGCCAGCGCGCCCACCCAGTTGAACAGGGAAAAGTCGAAGCTGAACAGCATCTGGTCCATGAAGACCGGCGCCGAGCCCAGCGCGAGGCACTCGCGGATCCATCCGGCGAAGAGGCCGATGCTTTCGCGGCCGATCTGCACGCCTTTCGGATCGCCGGTGCTGCCCGACGTGAACATGATGTAGGCCAGACCCTTTTCTTCCAGCGCCGCGGCCTCGCCCCCGGCGGGCACGAAATGCGCCGCCTGCGCGTCGTAGCGCAGGCCCGCGCGCACCAGCTCGCCGATGCGTGCGATGCGCTCGGGCGGGTTGATGACATCCACCGGTACGAAGGGCACGCCCAATCGCAGGCAGCCCAGTATCGCCACGAGAAACGCCGTCTCCTTGTGGCCGGAGATCACCAGCGGCATATCGGGTCGCGCGCCGGCGCCCCGCGCTTCCTGTCCCCGGGCCTGGGGGGCAGCGCGCAGCGCGCGCCACGACGTGGCCCCGCGCGCGGCCACGACCGCGATGGCGTCCGCGCCGCGCTGCGTGTCCGCGAAATCGAACGTGTTGAAGTCGAAGCGCATGGTCCGGCCCTCCCGTGGCTGCGCGTCAGGCGCCGCGGCGTTCCGCGATGAAGGCGGCCAGCGTATGCACCGATTCCAGATGCACGTCGATCTCGGTGGGCGGGATCTTGCAGCCGAACTCGCGCTCGACCGCCAGCGCCACGTCGACGGCGGCCAACGAATCGACCAGCCCCGATTCGATCAGCAGCGTGTCCGGGTCCACCTGCGTGAGGATGATGCCTTCGACGAGTTGCGCCACTTTGGCTTCAATAGCGTTGATGTCCATGTCTTGCTCCGCGACCCCGTGGGATCAGAATTGGAAATAGAGAAACCGGGCTTCCTTGTGCAGGTTGACCAGGCAGAAAGCCAGCAGCACGAGCATCACCGCCAGCCACGCGACGTTGGGACGCCAGCGCATGAAGGTCTGCGGCGCTTCGTTCGGCTTGAACAGGGCGGGCGACCAGCGGCCCAGGATCTGATGCGAATTGGGCGCGAACCACGCGATGCCCAGCAGCACGACGGCATAGATGAGCTGCATGTGGTGGCCGGCGATGACGCGCCAGGCGTCGCCAAAGGCCAGACCCGCGACATGCGCGGACATATCCAGCGGCTCGATGCCGCGCGCGCCCGTCATGCCCTGCACCAGCAGCATCGCGTCGCCCACCCCGTGGGCGCGGAAGAACGCCTGCGCCACCAGCACCGCGACAAACGTGATCAGCACGCACAGCGCGCGCGTGGCGGCATTCGTGTTGCGCGCGGCGGCGGGCTTGCGGCCCACGACGAAGATGCGCCAGGCGTGGTTCACCGACAGATACATCGCGTGCAGCAGCCCGAACACGACGAACTGAAAGCCCGCGCCGTGCCACACGCCCGCCAGCGTCATGGTGAACAGCGTGGGCAGCGCGATGCTGCCGGCAAAGCCGCCCAGCGTCTTCAACCCGGCCGAGCCCACCGGCAGGTCGCGGTTCGTGCGCCATTTGTTCACGGCCACCGCCACCGGGTAATACAGATACGCGGTGATGTAGCGCGTCAGCGTCATGTGCCAGCGCGCCCAGAATTCAATGATGTTGCCCGCCTTGTAGGGCGAATTGAAATTCAGCGGGAAGCGGATGCCGAACATCTTCGCCAAGCCCAGGGCCATGTCCGAATAGCCCGAGAAATCGAAGTAAAGCTGGAGCGCATAACAGAGGCTGGCGCCCCATGATCCGAAGAACTGCAGTTCGCCCGGCGCCGCGAACCCCGCGTCGGCGTACGGCGCGATGCCGTCGGCCAGCAGCACCTTTTTGGCCAGGCCGATCACGAAAAGGATTGCGCCCACCGACAGGTTTTCAGCCTTGAACCGGTAATTCTCCGGCTGCGCGAACTGCGGCATCATTTCCTTGTGATGCAGGATCGGGCCGGCAATCAGGTGGGGGAAGAACGTCACGAACAGCACGTAGCTCAGCAGGCTGCGCTCCTTCACCACGCCTGCCTTGCAGTCGAGCAGATAGCCGATCTGCGTGAATGTGAAGAACGAAATGCCCAGCGGCAGGATGATGTCTTCCACGGTTGCCGCCGTCATGCCCAAGTCATTCAGGAAGTTCAGCAGCGTCACGAAATACTTGTAGTGAAACAGCAGCGCCAGGTCGGCGCCCACGCCCAGTCCCACGATCAGGCCCTGCAGCCGCGGACGCCCGGCGTTGTGCAGGATCAATTGGCTGACCAGGTAGTTGAAGGCAATGGAGCCGGCCAGCAGCACGACGAACTGCGGGTTCCACCAGCCGTAGAACACCAGCGAGGTCAGGCACAGCCACAGCGCCGCCAGTCGCACGTTCAGCCGTCCCAGCGCGTAGTACGCCACCAGCGTCACGGGCAGGAAGATGAAGAGGAACAGGTAGGAGTTGAATAGCATCTTGGTCCGCTACGGGATGCGCGCCAGCAGGGCTTGTTCGTCCGCGGTCAGCGGCAGCGACAGGGCGTTCTCCGAGAATTCCCAGATCACGAGCTTCAGGCTGGCGGGCCATTGCGCGCGCTGGCCCAGCGCCATCGTCAGCGCGCCCGAGAACTGTCCGCCGTCCAGGCTCATGTTCCAG
>DMTA01000450.1 GCA_003454835.1 Achromobacter sp.
CGATCCAGCAGTTCGCCTACACCTCGGGCAAGAACGCCACCGACAGCTCGCTGATCATCGACGCCATGGACCTGCTCTACACGCGGCGTTTCGACGGCTTCTGCCTGGTTTCCAGCGACAGCGACTTCACGCGTCTGGCCGCGCGCATCCGCGAAGAGGGCCTGACGGTGTACGGCTTTGGTGAGCAGAAGACGCCCTCGCCCTTCGTCTCTGCCTGCGACAAGTTCATCTACACCGAAATCCTGCGCGCCGATGCCGCCAAAACGACATCCGAGCCACCGTCATCGGAAAAGCTCGCCGCGGCCGCGGCGCAGGTGGAAGAAAGCAGCAAACCGCCGAAGGCCGGCGACAAGGGCGACACCATCAAATGTCAGCAGGTGCCGGTGGACTTCATCGCCAAGGTGCTCGACGACCTTTCGGAGGAAGACGACTGGATTCAGCTGGGCACTCTCGGACAGAACATCAGCAAGCTGCGCCCCGCCTTCGATCCGCGGCTGTATGGCTGCAAGAAGCTCAGCGACCTGATCGCCAACCAGCCCAAGCGCTTCGACCTGGAATCACGGGGCAGCAGCGCCACCGGCGGCAAGGACCTCTACGTGCGCCTACGCAAACCCGGCAAGCACTGAGCACCGCCACTCAGCTTGCCTGCTCGTCCGGCGCATGGCAGCAGACGCGGTCCCGGCCCTCATGCTTGGCGCGGTACAGCGCAGCATCGGCACGGCGCAGCAGGCTGTCCACCGTGTCCGTCGCGTTTAGCTCGGCGACACCGGCGCTGAGGGTCTGCGTCTGGCCAGTACTGAAAGACAGCGCCCGCGACTGCTCGCACAGGCGCTCGGCAAACGCTGCAGCCTGCTGGCTGCTGGTTTCCGGGCACAGCAGAAGGAACTCCTCCCCACCCCAGCGGCCCACGGCGTCACTGCCGCGCAGACCGGATACCAGCAGGTCGGCGAACTCCTTGAGGACGCGGTCCCCCATCTGATGGCCGAACTCGTCGTTGATGGATTTGAAATGGTCGATATCCAGCATGACGATCGACAGCGGCCGGCTGTAACGCCGCGCCTGCTCCAGCGCCCTGGCGAAACGCCGATCCAGGGCGGCGCGGTTGGCCAGGCCGGTCAGCGCGTCTTCGCTGGCGCGGCGGTCGCTGTCGCGCTCGGCCAGCATCGTGGACACCAGGATGCGGTTGAGCCGGTGCGAGGCGATGACCATGCTGATCAGATAAAACGGGATCTGGATGAAGACGATCGCCGTCACCCATTCACCCGTGAAGAGCGCGCCAAGGCACATGGGCCCAAGACTCAGGAAAATCATCGCGCCCACCAGCCTGGGCGCGCCGTAATTCCGGAAGCAGATCCCGCCGGCCATGGCGCCGCAGGACACGCCGGCCAGTGTCGCGGCGAGCCAGTCGCCATTCAGGAAGGTGATGAAGACGCCATAGCCGACGCTGAACGCCCAGAACAGGGCCAGCAGAATGTAGAGGTCGGTGTGGGTGTTGCCGCCCTTTGGGGCCGCACGCAGCGCGGATCGCAGGATGACGACGCGCACCAGCGCGAGCACGACCTCCAGGATCAGCCACGAGATATAAAGCGGTTCGGGCCGCCGCCACGCGACGACGCCCGAAATCATCAGGGTGTTGATGACCCCGCCGGCAAAAATGGGAAGCGTGCCGAACAGACTGGCGATGAGCGCCGCGCGGATGTCCGCCGGCGTGTCATGCCCGGAATGCGTCAGCCAACGTGTCAGCCGCCACTTGGGCAGGCTGAACTTCAGTCCTGTATCCACGCCGTCATGTCCATGCCCCTCTACTCGAATTCAGTAGGCTGGCTGGCGTTATAGCAGGTATTTGAAACCTTTAGTATTGTTCTTGGGTTCAATACCGGCAGACTTCAGGCGTGCCCCCGATGGCCGCAGACCGTGCATTCAGGGTCACGCTGCACGTTGACGCTGCGCCATTGCATGGTGCGCACGTCCAGCCACAGAAGGCGGCCGGACAGGCTTTCGCCCACACCTGACAGCAATTTCAGGGCTTCGGCGGCCTGCATGCTGCCGATGATGCCCACCACGGGTGCGAAGACGCCCATGGTGGCGCAGTTGGCTTCCTCGAGATCGTCGGCTTCGGGAAACAGGCAGTGATAGCACGGCGCGTTGTCGTCCCGCAGGTCATAGACGCTGACCTGGCCGTCAAAACGGATGGCGGCGCCCGAGACCAGCGGCTTGCGGTGCTGCACACACGCGCGGTTGATGGCGTGCCGGGTAGTGAAGTTGTCGGTGCAGTCCAGCACCAGGTCCGCCTGCGCCACGGCATCGGACAAGGCCTGGTCTTTCAGGCGCTCGACCCGGGCGTGTACGCGGGTCTGCGGATTGAAGGCGCCCAGCATGTCGCGGCCGGACTCGGCCTTGGGCCGGCCGACACTTGCGGTGGTGTGCAGGATCTGGCGCTGCAGGTTGCTCAGTTCGACGACGTCGTCGTCGGCCAGCGTGATGTCGCCCACGCCGGCGGTGGCCAGGTAAAGCGCGGCGGGCGAGCCCAATCCGCCCGCCCCCACGATGAGCACACGCGCCGCCAGCAGTTTTTCCTGCCCTTCGATCCCGAGTTCGTCCAGCAGGATGTGGCGGGCGTAGCGCAGCAGTTGCTCGTCGTTCATTTGTCCTTGCTGGGCTCGACTCCGGTCGGCGTGATCTTCATGCGCTGGGGCGCTCCGCCGCCGGCCTTGGCATCAGCCTTGGCCTGGGCGCGGGCCGAGCCCTTCTGCACCGGCTTGCCGGCCAGCAGGTTCAGGGCCTGCTGGAGCTGGAAGTCGTCCTTGCCGCCGAATTCAAACACCTTGGCCGGCAGTTCCACGTTGTCCTGGTCGGCGCTGGACTTGATTTCGTTGGTGGTCTGCTGGTTGGACAGGTGACGTTGCAGGTCGGCTTCGCGCGGCAGGCGGAACAGGTCGCCATCGGCCGTATCGGCAACGACGTAGTCCGGTTCGATGCCGGTGGCCTGGATGGAACGGCCGCTGGGCGTGAAGTAGCGCGACGTGGTGAGCTTGACCGCGGTGGTTTCGGACAGCGGCAGGATCACCTGCACGGAGCCCTTGCCGAACGTGCGGTTGCCCAGCACCTTGGCGCGCTTGTGGTCCTGCAGCGCGCCGGCCACGATCTCGGAAGCCGAGGCCGAACCCACGTTCACCAGCACCACCATCGGCACCGTCTTGGTCCAGGCCGGCAGGCCGGACAGGTAGTTGCTTTCACCGCGGGCGTATTCGGAAGGCGTCGCCAGGTACTTGTGGCGGGCGTCCGGCGTGCGGCCGTCCGTGGACACCACGAGCGCATCGGGCGGCAGGAACGCGCCGGACACGCCGATGGCGCTGGTCAGGAGGCCACCCGGGTCATTGCGCAGGTCCAGCACGAGGCCCTTGGGCGGTTCCTTCGCGCCCAGCTCCTTGAGCTGGCGGGCGAGGTCGGCGCCGGTCTTTTCCTGGAACTGGGCGACGCGCACGTAGGCAATGCCGTTGTCCAGCATCTTGCTGCGCACGCTGCGCACCTTGATGATGTCGCGCACGATCTTCACGACAATCGGCTGCGGGCGGTCTGCGCGCATGATCGTCAGGGTGATGGGCGACTTGGGCGCGCCACGCATGAGCTTGACCGCGTCGTTCAGGGTCATGCCCTTGGTGGGCGTGTCGTCGATCTTGATGATGAGGTCGCCAGCCATGACGCCGGCGCGGGCCGCGGGCGTGTCTTCAATGGGCGAGATGACCTTCACAAAGCCGTCTTCCGCGCCGACCTCGATGCCCAGGCCACCGAACTCGCCCTGCGTCGCGGTCTGCATTTCGCGGAACGCGTCGGCATCCAGGTAGGCGGAGTGGGGATCCAGGTTCGACACCATGCCCGAGATGGCATTGTCGATCAGGGTCTTGTCGTCGACGGCCTCGACGTAGTTGTTCTTGATGGCGGCAAATACGTTGCTCAGTTGCCTGAGCTCGTCCAGAGGCAGGGGGCTGCCGCGCTGCGCGACCGCAGTCACGCCAACACTCAGCAACACACCAGCCACCGCACCGATGGCAATCAGACCGAAACCGCGAAACTTACGAGTGCCCATGCACACTTCCCGAATTTTGTTTTCGCCGATGGGTTTGGTAATTTACCAACGGTTTTTTTCCAACGACATTCATTTACCGACAGCGTTTACGCCGATTGCATTTCAGCAAAACGGCGGTATCAGCCGACACACCTACTGCGCCAGCCATTGGGCCGGGTCCACTGGAGCGCCACGATGGCGAATTTCAAAGTATAGGCCGGATTCAACTTGGCCGCCGGTTGCGCCCACGGTAGCAATAGTATCCCCGCCGGCCACTGCATCGCCCACCCGTTTGAGCAGACTTTGGTTGTAAGCATAGACGGTCAGGTATTGCTGGCCATGATCCACAATGATGAGGTTGCCAAAGCCCCGCAGCCAATCGGCGTAAACCACAGTGCCGGGGGCCACCACCTTGACGGGCGTACCCTCGGCCGCGCGCAGCACCACGCCGCGCCACACGCCGCCATCCGGACGATCCACCCCGAACCTGCCCTGCACCTGGCCGCGCACCGGCATGGT
>DMTA01000022.1 GCA_003454835.1 Achromobacter sp.
CAGCGGCAGCATCACGTTTTCCAGCGCAGTCAGGTTGGGCAGCAACTGGAATGACTGAAACACGAAGCCGACGTGATTGGCCCGCAGGCGCGCGCGTCCGTCTTCGTCCAGGGCAAACAGGTCCTGGCCCGCTAGGTGTACGCTGCCCACGCTGGGAACATCCAGACCGGCCAGCAGTCCCAGCAAAGTCGACTTGCCCGAGCCCGAGCTGCCCGTGATGGCCACGGCACTACCCGCCGCGACCGTAAAATCAATTCCTTCCAGGATAGAAAGCGATCCGCCAGCATCGGCCACCCGCTTGCCCAGCCCTTTCACCACGATTGAGTTATTGCTATCCATGCGCCTATTTTCCCGTCTGCTTCTTGTAACTGCCTTTGCGACCGCCGTGGCGGCGCCCGCCCACGCTCAGACCGCCGCGGCGGCTCAGGGTTCCACGCCGCGCACCGTACTGGTGGTGGGCGACAGCCTGTCCGCCGAGTACGGCATCAAGCGCGGCACGGGCTGGGTGCCCCTGCTGTCCGCAAGGATCTCCGAACAATACCCGAAGTTCCAGGTCGTCAATGCCAGCATAAGCGGCGACACGACCAGCGGCGGCGTTGCCCGTCTGCCCGCCCTGCTGCGCCAGCACGCGCCGGCCGTCGTGGTGCTGGAGCTGGGTGCCAATGACGCCTTGCGCGGCCTGCCGCTGAACATGACCGAGCAGAATCTGCGGAATATGGCCCAGGCGGCGCGCAAGGCCGATGCCGAGGTGCTGATCGTCGGGATGCAGATTCCGCCCAACTACGGCCGGGACTACGCTCAGCGCTTTGCCGCCGTGTTTTCCAACGTCGCCAAAGACGAAAAAGCCCGGCTCGTGCCCTTCCTGATGGAAGGTATCGCAACGAACCGGGCGATGTTTCAGGCTGACGGCATCCATCCTAACGAGGATGCCCAGCCTCAATTGCTGGACAACGTGTGGCCGACGCTGCGGCCCATGTTGAACTGACTACGACGTAGCGATCAGCCCGCGGCCTGGGCCTGGTCGCCGCGGATGACATCCGCAGCGGCGGGCGTGACATTCACCTCGTATTGCTGACGCAGCATGCGGATCAAGGCCTCGTTTTCGGCTTGGCCCCATGCGCCCGACAGTTGCTGCGCCAGGCGCTCCAGGTCGGCGGGGTCGGACTGGCCGGCTTCCACCTTTTCCAGGCGCACCAGCATGTAGTCCACGCCGGACTGCACGCCGGTGAAGGCCGGCAGCGTGGCCGACGGCAGGCGCATCACGGCATCCATCACCGGGCGCGACAGATCCTGCGGATTCTGGCGCGTCACGGTGATGGCCGGGCCGAAACCTTCCGTCGCGGCCGGATCGGCCTTGTTGGCAGCCAGGGCCGCTTCGCCAGCCTTCTTGGCGGCTTCGGCGGAACGCTCGTCCAGCAGCTTGGCGCGGATGACTTCGCTGACCTTATCCAGCGGCGGCACGTGGGCCGGCTCGACGGCGGCCACGCGCACGGCCAGCATGGTGTCCGGCGCGAGTTCGATCACGCCGGAATTCTGCTTTTCGCGCAGCACGTCGGGCGAGAACAGCACCTGACGCACGCGCGGGTTGTCCAGCAGCGTGGCGTCGGGGCTGTCGGCGGCGGAGCCCGGGCCGGCCTTGTCGGCAGGCAGCAGGCCTTCGCGGGTGACGCCGGAAGCGGTACGAAGCTTCAGGCCGACGGCGTCGGCAGCCGGTTGCAGGCTGTCGCGCTGGTCATAGACCTGCTTGTTCAGCTGGCTGGCCATTTCGGAAAAGCGTTGCGCGGCGATCTGCTTGCGGACCTCAGCGGTGATCTGGTCCTTGACCTCGGCCAGCGGCTTGACGGCGCCCGGGCTGATTTCAGTGACCTTGACGATGTGCAGGCCGAACGGGCTTTCGACCACGCCGGAAACCTGGTTCTGGGCGAGGCCGAAGATGGCCTTGTCCAGCGGACCGGGCTGCGCACCCGGGGCAATCCAGCCCAGGTCGCCGCCCTTGGCGGCCGAGCCGGAATCCTGCGAGTTCTTGGCGGCCAATTCGGCGAACTTGGCGGGATCGGCAGCGGCCTGCTTGGCGATGTCTTCAGCCTTGGCGCGGGCGGCCTTGCGAGCGTCTTCGCCCGACGGCAGCTCGATGAAGATGTGGCTGGCGCGGCGGCGTTCGGGCTGACCGAAGCGGTTCTTGTTCTGTTCGTAATACGAAGCCAGGTCCTCGTCCTTGACCTGCACGCCTTGCGTGGCGGCGGCTTCGTCCAGCACCACGTATTGCACCTGCACCTGTTCCGGCACCTGCAGCTGCTGCTTGTTGGCGTCGTACCAGGCCTGGATGTCGGCCGGAGTGACGGTGACCTGCGAGCGGAAGTCGGCGGCGGAGAAGTTGCGCAGTTGCACGGTGCGGGCCTGGGTCAGCGCCGATTCAACGGCGGAGACCACTTCGGCCGGCGCGCGGGCCGATTGGCCGACGGGCTCGAGCACGCGGGCGATGGCCAGGTCACGGCGCAGGCCGGCTTCGAACGACGTCGGCGACATGCCCTGCGCGGCCAGCACCTGGCGATAGCGTTCGGGCGAGAAGCGGCCGTTGTCCTGGACTTCGGGGATGGCGGCGATCGTGTTGCGCAGCGTCTCGTCGGACACCGAGAAACGATTGTCGGCGGCAACGTTGGCGAGCAGGCGCTGGTTGATGAGCTGGTTCAGCAGGCCTTCGCGCAGCGCAGGCGTATCGATCACGGCAGGATCGAACTGTGCGCCCAAGCGCTGGCGGAACTGGTCGAGCTGGTTACGGTGCGCCTGATCAAACTCGGCGCGGGAAATCGGCTGGCCAGCCACCGTCGCCAGCTCGGGCTCCCGACTCATGAAGCTGTCATAGCCTTGAATCCCGACCAGAAAGAAGGAAGGCACGATCAAGATCAGCAGGATGAACTGCATCCAGCGCCGATGGCTGCGAATAAATTCGAACATGGAATCCCTGTTGCCGCGCTCCGGGGGTAGACGCCCGGGGCCGCACGAAAACGCATAAAAAAAGGCGAAGTCGATTCGCCTCTATTCCCATACCGGTTCAAACCGGGTTCAGCGGGCGGATTTTACCATTTCTCATTCATTGCGCGGCCATTGCGCCAACGACCGGGCAATGCGCGGCGTCGCGGCCCATCCGTCCCCACGGATGGTGGGGGCCGTCAACCCGGGAATCCCCCATTACCGCTCCCGCGCGGCCCTCGTATCGTGGCCTTGGGGTTAGCCCGCAGGACGGGGCCGAACCCGCCGAGCCGGCGCCAAGCCGGTCCCCTTCCCGAGCGCAAAAAGGTCACCCACGATGCCGTTCATGCCTTCCCGCCTGCTGATGCTGAAATCCTGTGCCGCGCTGGCGTTTCTGGGCTGCGCCCATGCCGCGCAGGCCGCCCCGGTGGCCAATGTGCTGGATGCGGCCAAGGGCCAGCAGCAGGCCATGCTCGACACGATGCGCGATCTCGTCAATATCGAGTCGGGCAGCAAGGACGTCGAGGGCGTCGAACGCATCGCCGAACTGATCCGCGACCGGCTCAAGGCGCTTGGCGGCACCGTCGAGATCATTGCGCCCGCCGACGTCTTCCGGCTGGACGACACCCCCGAGAAGGTCGGGCCGATGGTCCACGCGGAATTCAAGGGCAGCGGCAGCAAGAAGATCATGCTGATCGCCCACATGGACACCGTGTACCGCAACGGCATGTTGAAGGACCAGCCATTCCGTATCGACGGCGACAAGGCCTATGGCCTGGGAATTGCCGACGACAAGCACGGCGTGGCGGCCATCCTGCACACCATCGCCCTACTGAAAACACTGAAGTTTGCCGACTACGGGACGCTGACAGTGCTTATCAACGGGGACGAAGAGATCAGCTCGCCGGGCGCCCGCAGCACCATCACCCGCCTGGGCGCCGACCAGGATGCAGTCTTTTCGTTCGAGGGCGGCGGCATGGAGCCGCGCCTGACGCTGGCCACCAGCGGCATTGGCGCCGCGTACCTGACCGTGCAGGGCAAGACCTCGCACGCGGGCGCCCGGCCGGAAGGCGGCGTCAATGCGCTCTACGAGCTGTCGCACCAGCTCCTGCAGCTGGACGATCTTTCCAAGCCCGACGAGGGGCTGAAGCTGAATTGGACCGTCGCCCAGGCGGGCACCAACCGCAACGTCATCCCCGGACAGGCCACCGCGCAGGGCGACGCCCGCGCGCTGCGGGTGTCCGACTTCGACGCCTTGGCGCGCACGCTGGAGGAACGCATCCAGAAGAAACTGCTGCCCGAGTCCAAGGTCAGCGTGAAGTTCGAGGTCCGCCGTCCGCCGTTGGAAGCGACTGCGGCGTCGCGCGCCTTGGCCCAACACGGCGTGAAGGTCTACCAGGAGATCGACCTGCCGCTGAAGGTGGTGGACCGGGCCAGCGGCGGCGGCACGGACGCAGCCTTCGCGGCGCTCAAGGCCCGCGGCCCCGTCATTGAGGGCATGGGACTGAGCGGATTCGGCGCGCATTCGAATGACGCCGAGTACATCCTGATCGACAGCATCGTGCCGCGCCTGTATCTGGCCACGCGCATGATCATGGACGTGTCGCAGAACAAGGTATCCTTGCAACCTGTCTCAAAAGAACCCCAAAGCAGCACCAAATGACCGCAAACCTTCCCTCCTGGCCCTACTCCCGCCACATCGCGCACCGCGGCGGCGGCCGTCTGGCGCCGGAGAACACGCTGGCCGCCATGCGCGTCGGCGCCGAACACGGCTTCACGATGTTCGAATACGACGTGAAGCTCAGCAGCGACAACGTGCTGGTGCTGATGCACGACGACGATGTCGACCGCACCTCAAACGGCAAAGGCCCCGCTGCCGCCAAGACCTACGCCGAACTGGCCCAGCTTGACTTCGGCAGCTGGCATTCCGCGGCCTACGCCGGCGAACCGCTGCCCACCTTCGCGGCCGTCGCCCGCTACACGCTGGCCAACGGCATCGCCAGCGATGTCGAGATCAAGCCCTGCCCCGGCCGCGAAGCCGAAACGGGCCGTGCCGTCGCCCTGGCCGC
>DMTA01000283.1 GCA_003454835.1 Achromobacter sp.
CAGCGTGCTCTTGCCCGCGCCATTCGGGCCGATCAGCGCCAGCACTTCGCCCGCGCGGATCTCCAGGTTCATGGCGTTGTTGGCCACCAGGCCGCCGAACTTGCGCGTCACGTCCACGGCCTTCAGCACCACCTCGCCGCGCGGCGGCATGGTGCGCCGGGGCAGCGGTTCGGCCGTCATGTCGACATGGCGCGGCTTGCGCTTGACCGGCACCCAGCGCGTCAGCACCGGCCACAGGCCGCTGCGGGCGCGGTGCAGCAGCAGCACCATGCCGAAGCCGAAGACGATCACTTCGAAGTTGCCGGTCTGGCCCAGCACCTTGGGCAGCAGGTCCTGCAGCCATTGCTTGAGCACCGTGAAGACGCCCGCGCCGACCAGCGCGCCCCACACCTGTCCCGCGCCGCCGATGACGGTCATGAACAGGTATTCGATGCCCATCTGCAGGCCGAACGGATTGGGGTTCACAAAGCGCTGCATGTGCGCGTACAGCCAGCCCGACGCGCAGGCCTGCAAGGCCGCGATGACGAAGATCACCATGCGCGAGCGCGCCGTGTCCACGCCCATGGATTCGGCCATCACGCGCCCGCCCTTGAGCGCCCGGATTGCGCGGCCTTCGCGCGAGTCCAGCAGGTTTTGCGTGGACCAGACGGCGACCAGCAGGAACGCCCAGATCAGGTAGTAGATATTGCCGCCCTGGTTGAGCGTCCAGCCGAACAGACTGATGGCAGGAATGTCGGGAATGCCGGTGTGTCCGCCCAGTCCTTCGACGGAGCCAAAGACGAAGTACAGCGACAGCCCCCACGCGATGGTGCCCAGCGGCAGAAAGTGGCCGGACAGCTTCAGCGTGATGGCGCCCAGCAGGTAGGCCAGCGCCAGCGTCAACGCCAGGCCGGCAAGCAAGGTGAGCCAGGGTGACGCGCCCAGCCAGCCGAGCCACGAGGGCAGGGTGTCTGCGCGGGTGGTGAGCAGCGCCGTGGTGTAGGCGCCCACACCCACGAAGGCGGCCTGCCCGAAGCTCGTCAGGCCGCCGACGCCGGTCAGCAGCACCAGGCCCAGCGCCACCAGCGCATACAGGCCGATGTAGTTCAGCAGCGTGACGTAGAACGGCGGCAGCACCAGGGGGCCGAGCGCCAGCAGGGCCAGGAAGGCGAAGAGGATGTGGCGCGGGGTCATTCGTCTTCTTCCTCGACGTGATGGCTGTTGAGTGAGCGCCAGAGCAGCACGGGGATGATCAGCGTGAACACGATGATTTCCTTGTAGGCGCTGGCCCAGAACGACGAGAAGGCTTCGATCAACCCGACCAGCACTGCGCCCGCCGCGGCCAGCGGATAGCTCACGAGCCCGCCGATGATGGCGCCCACAAAGCCTTTCAGGCTGACCATGAAGCCCGAATCGAAATACATGGTGGTGATCGGCGCGATCAGGATGCCCGACACGGTGCCGATCAGCGCGGCCAGAAAGAAGGTGGCCTTGCCCGCGAAGACGGGTGAAATACCCATCAGGCGTGCACCGATGCGGTTGAACGCCGCGGCGCGCAGCGCCTTGCCGTACATCGAGCGTTCAAAGAATTGGTACAGCACGACGATCAGCACCACCGACACCGCCACCACCCACAGCGCCTGGCTGTTCACGTTGACCGGACCGAGCGTCATGCTGGCGTCGCTGAAGGGCGCGGTGCGCGCGCCTTCGGCGCCGAAGGCCAGCAGGCCCAGGCCGACCAGCGCCAGGTGGACCGCGATCGAGACGATCAGCAGCACCAGCGTCGAGGCCGATGCGATCGGCTGATAGAACAGGCGGTAGAGCTGCGGACCCATCGGCACCAGCAACAGCAGCGTCAGCAGGACCTGCACCGCCATCGGCAGTTGGGCCAGCGGCAGGCGGTACAGCAGCAGCGCCAACGCCAGCGGATAGATCACCTTGGCCGCCATGCGCCAGTGGGTGCGGCCGCGCGCGGGGCGCTTGCGGCGCGTCATCAGATCGGCGACGACCTCGGCCAGCGCGAACGCCAGCAGCAGCCAGACCAGCAGGATGGGCTTGCCGGCCTGCATGGCGGCCATGGTGAGCGCGCCGAAGGCGACAAACTCGCCCTGCGGGATGAACAGGACGCGGGTGACGGTAAAAACCAGCAGGATGGACAACGCCAGGAGCGCGTAGATGGCGCCGTTGGTGATGCCATCCTGCCCGAGTATCAAGGCAATCTGAGCATTCATACAAAATTCCGAAAAGCTGATTTCCCCCCCGAAGCGCTGCGCGCTTTCCCCCAGGGGCATGCCTGCGGACCGGCGGAGCCGGATCCGCGGCATCCCGATGGGACGCGCAGAGACTGCTTCCTGGCGACGCCCCGCAGCGCATGTGAGCGTGGGGGGGAAATCTTTTTACTTGACCAGGGTCCAGTTGCCGTCTTTGACGGTGATGAGTTCGCGGCCGCGTTCGTCAAAGCCGCTGTGGTCGGCGGCGCTCATGTTGTAGACGCCTTGCGTGCCGACCAGCTCCTTGGTCTGCTCCAGCGCGTCGCGCAGGGCGCTGCGGAACTCCTTGGTGCCCGGCTTGCCGGCCTTCTCGGCGATCGGCACGGCCTTTTCCAGCAGCAGGCCGGCGTCATACACGTTGGCGCCGAAGGTGGCGGGCTTGGAGCCGTTGAGCTTTTCGTAAGCGGCGATGTACTCGGTGGCGACCTTCTTGGAGGGGTTGCTGTCCGGCATTTCAGGCAGCACCAGCATCAGGCTGGCGGCCAGCACTGTGCCTTCGACCTTCTTGCCGCCCAGCTTCAGGAAGTCGGGCAGCGCGGCGCCGTGGGTCTGGTAGAACTTGCCCTTGTAGCCCTGATCGAACAGCGTCGACTGCGGCAGCACGCTGGCGGCGCCGGGGGCGGCCACCAGCACGGCATCCGGCTTGGCGGCCAGGATCTTCAGCGCCTGGCCGGTGACCGAGCTGTCAAAGCGCTGGTAGCGTTCGTTGGCGGCGATCTTGATGCCCTTTTCCGCGGCCAGGCCCGAGAACACCTTGTACCAATTCTCGCCATAGGGATCGTTCAGGCCAATGAAGCCGACGGTCTTGATGCCGGACTTGGCCATGTGGTCCACCAGCGCGCGCGCGATGATGTCGTCGTTCTGCGTGGTCTTGAACACCCACTTCTTCTGGTCGTTCATCGGCAGCACCACCGCGGCGGTGCCCACTGGCGCCAGCATCGGCACGCCGGCCTCGGCGGCAAACTGGATCACGCCCATGGCGTTGGGCGAGCCCGATGGGCCGATCAGCGCGTCCACGTTCTGCTCCGAGATCAGCTTCTTGAAGGCCGTGACCGAGTTGGTGGAATCGCTGGCGTCGTCCAGCGAGATGTATTCCACGGTCAGGTCGCCGATCTTCTTGGGCAGCAGCGGCACCGTGTTCTTCTGCGGAATCCCGACCAGCGCGGTGGGGCCGGTGGACGAGGTGACCACGCCGACCTTGACTTGCGCCAGGGCGGGCAGGGCGAACAGGGCGGCGATGGCGGCGGCAGCGGCCAGGGGGAGTTTCTTCGACAGCATGGCAAAACCTCCGGGGTAGGGAGCAGAGTGGGAGTGCGGCTGGAAAGCGGAGAAAACGGGAACTGCGGGAATACTTGTTGCTTAAACTTTCTTACGTTCAAGGATCAGCACTGTAGACCCGGGTCCCGGTGCTTACCTATCCGTCAAAACCCGAAGCGCGGGGTGGTCAGATGGTGATGGAGCTGACGCTGGCGCCGCCGCAGACGAACAACGTCTGGCCGGTGACGAAGCTGTTGGCGGGGTCGGCGAAGAACATGACAGCGCGCGCCACGTCGTCCGAGCGGCCCAGGCGCTTGACCGGGATGCCCTCGGCAAGCTGGCGCTCGCGTTCGCTGCCGGCCTCGATGACCTCGTAGAACATGTCGGTCTGGATCGGGCCGGGCGCCACCACGTTGACCGTGATGCCGTACGGCGCAAGCTCCAGCGACCAGGTGCGGGCCATGCCCACCATGCCGGCCTTGGTGGCCGAATACGCAGTGCGCGTAGGCAGGCCCAGCGCGCCGCGCGACGACATCATGACGATGCGGCCGAACTTGCGTTCCTGCATGCCCGGCAGGGCGGCCTGCACCAGGCTGATGGCCGCGCCCAGATGGATCTGCGTGAGGCCATGCAGCTCTTCCTGCGTGACCTGCGGCAGCAGGTTGGGCCAGATCACGCCGGCGTTGTGGATAACGTGGCTGATCGGAAACTGGGCGGCGGCTTCGGCGCCCGCTTGCGCGGTCGCCGTGGCGTCCAGCAGGTCCACCTGCATGTTGTGCAGGCGCGGATGCGAGAAGTCCGCGGCGCGGCGCGCCATCGAGATCACCTCGTAACCCGCGTCCAGCATGCTGCGGCAGATTTCCGCCCCGATGCCGGCGCTGCCGCCGGTCACGATGGCCACATGGGTTTGCGTCATGGTTCCCCCTTGATTTATTGGTATGGTCCGGCCGCGATCAGGCCGTGGGCGCCAGCGCCAGCACGCGCAGCGGGCTGCCCGAGCCACTGCGGATCTTGAGCGGCGCCGAAAAGATCACCGCGCCCGTGGCCGGGAGCTGGTCCAGGTTGGTCAGACACTGCAGGCCGTAGCGGTTGTTGCCGTGCATGTAGTAGTGGCAGGGGTAGGGCGGGTCCAGATGCTGGGCTTGCCCGGCATCCGTACCTACCGATTCTGTGCCGAACCCGTGCACGTCGCGCTCCTTGATGAGCCAGGGCACGACCTCGGCATCGGGGCCGGGCGAATGCGCGCCGTCGGCCTGCATGTTCAGGTAGTCGGCGGGCTTGGCGCGCTTGGACCAGTCGGTGCGCATCAGCACCCACGACCGCGCGGGGATGCGGCCGTGCTGTTCTTCCCATTTCTTGACGAATTCGATGGTCAGCAGGAAGTCCGGATTGCCGGCCGCTTCCGAGGAACAGTCGATCACGCAGGCGCTGGCGATGAAGGCGTCGATGGGAATCGTGTCGACCGTGTTGTCGGGCTGGTCCTTGCCTGTGACCCAGTGCGCGGGCGCGTCGAAGTGCGTGCCGGTGTGTTCCGAGCACGAGAAATTGTTCCAGTACCACGCCGGACCGCGCTCGTCGTAGCGCGAGATTTCCTCTATCCGGAAAGGCCAGGCTTGGCCGAATTCGGGCGGCAGCACGATGGTGGGAAATTCCGGCGTCAGGGTTTCGGTCAGGTCCACCAGGCGGATGCGGCCGGACACCAGTTCGGTCATGAATTGGGCAAGAATGGGTTGACTCACGATTCGCTCTCCTGTTGGTTCCTGCGGGGTGTCAGACACCGGGTACCTCTGCACGGTGTCTGGCACCGAGTGCGCCAGCGGTCAGCCGCCCGCGCCCAGTTCTCTTTCCAGTCCCTTCGGGTTCTCGGCCAGCCGCGCGCGGAACTCCTGCGCGACGTCGCCCACATACACGTCTTCAATGCCATCCTTCAAGGCGCGCACAATCGCGGCCGCGATGGCAACCGGCGCCACGCGCGGCGGCGGCGTGCGCTGCTCCCATTCGTGATCGACCGGCCCGGGGAACACGTTCACCACTCGCACGCCGGAACCACGCATCTCCGCCCGCAGGCATTGCGCCAGCGACAGCGCGGCGGCCTTGGACGCCGACCACATGCCGCGCGCCGGCAGATTCATCTGCGCGTAAATCGACAACACATTGACCCACGCCGCGGCGTTATTCACGCCGTCTGCCGCGCGCCCGCACAGCGCAGGTCCGAAGCTCTGCGCCAGGCGCATCAGACCCAGCACGTTGACGTCCATCGCGTCGCGCGCGGTGTTCACATCCTTGCGGTTCAGCAGCCCGCCCTCGCGTTCCAGATCCGCCGTGTTCACCAGGATCTCGACCTTGCCGCCGATGGATGCGGCCACGCGTTCGACGGAATCGGTGTCGGTCACGTCCAGCGTCACGACCTGTACGCGCGGATCGGCCGTCAGCGCATCAAACGCGGCGTCGCGCCTCCAGGCCTGCGGATCGCCCAAGAAGATCATCGGGCTACCCGCGTCCAGCAGCGCGCGCGCCACCGCCTGGCCAACGGCCGACTTGCCATCGGTCACCAGCACGCGACGGAATTTCGGATCGCACGAGGTCTCGCGCAGTGTCTTGTCGTCTTCCATGTTCGGCGTATTCCTTTCGGGCAGGGCGATCATCACGGCCTGGCCGCTGCGATCCAGTTTCAGCGCGAGGCGCACGCGGGCGCCGTCGGCGCAGTCCTGGTGGACGTGCGCCACGACGGACGGACCGGCGTCCATCCGCACCGTGCCCACGCGCCAGGGCAGGCGTTCGCGGAAATACAGGTCGTTGCTGTGATGCAGCGTGGTGCTGACCAGCAGCACGCCATTGGGATCGGCGGGCCGCCACGGCAGGTGTTCGGACAGGCAATGGCCGCAGACTTCGCGCGGCGGGTACTGCACCGTGCCGCACTCGGCGCAGGTCTGCAGATCGAAACGCCCTTCGGCGGCAGCAGCGGTCAGCCCCAGCGCGCTGCGGCTGCGCGAACCCGGCGGCAGCGTGGGCTGCCGGGTGC
>DMTA01000279.1 GCA_003454835.1 Achromobacter sp.
CGGCATGCTGGGCTGGCGCCACGCTTACGGCGACGTCAACCCGGAAGCCACGATGTCGTTCGACGGTAGCCAGCCGTTCACCGTGGCGGGCAATCCGCTGGCGCGTGACGCCGCTGTGATGGAAGTGGGCGTGGACCTGGCGATGAGCAAGAACGCCACGCTGGGCCTGGCTTACTCGGGCCAGTTCGGCGACGGCAACCGTCAGAACACCGGCACGGTCAACGTGAGCTGGCGCTTCTAAGGCATTCCGCCTCGGCGGATGCGAATGGCCGGCCTCTTCGGAGGCCGGCCTTTTTTGCGTGGACGGCCCATCTTCGCTCAGCCAGGTGTCAGGCGTCCGCGCCTCCGTGCAATACCGGGTGTCCGGCGAAAACGCGCTTCGATACACTGTCCGGTCAACCCTATAACGAGAACGCCATGAGACAGTTTCTTCCGACCCTGGGCGCCGCCCTGGTGCTGGCGCTGGCCGGCAATGCCGCCACCGCGCAGACGTCCCCGCCCCGCGACCCCTTCTTCTGGCTGGGAGAAATCAACAAGGCCACCACGGTGATCAACGCCGACGAAGGCCTGCTCGACAAGTCCATGGCGCCTCGCCTGGCAGCGGGCGTCGCCAAAGTCATCCACGACGGCAACCAGCCCGGCGCCAAGCGGCCGGCCACCGTCATCACCTTTGAACCCCTGCTGATCAAGGCCGCGGGCGAAGACATCACCTTGCTGCACGCCGGCCGTTCCAGCCAGGACATGCACGCCACCTACCGTAGCGCCATCCTGCGCGACAAACTGCTGGAGCTGGCGGACCAGCTGAACGCCACATCCACCACGCTGGTGGAACTGGCGGCAAAGCACGCCGGGACCATCGTGCCCAACTACACCAACGGCGTGGCCGCGCAGCCCAACAGTTATGGACACTATCTGCTGGGCCAGGCCGCAGGTCTGGCGCGGGACGCGCAGCGCATCCGCGAAGCCTATGTCCGCATCGATCGCTCGCCCATGGGCACGACGGTGCTGAACGGCACGAGCTGGCCGCTGGACCGCAAGCGCATGGCGCAATACCTGGGCTTCGAGGCGCTGGTCGACAACGCGTACGACGCCTCGCAGATCTCGTCCATGGACCAGCCCGTCGAGGTCGCGTCCATCGTCACCAGCATCGCGCTGCGCACGGGCAACTTCGTCGAGGACGTGATGACCCAATACGCGCAGTCGCGCCCGTGGATCCTGCTGGAGGAGGGCGGCGGCAACACCTACGTGTCCAGCGCCATGCCGCAAAAGCGCAATCCCGGCCTGTTGAACGACACGCGCAGCGACGCGTCCACGGCCGTGACGCTGGCAATGGGACCGGTCCTGCAGACGCACAACATCACGCCCGGCATGAGCGACCCCAAGGACGTGAAGCAAAACTCAGCGATGGTCGACAGCGGCATCTCTGCCCTCAAGCGCTGGGACCGCGTGCTTAAGGCCATGGTCATCAGCCCCGACCGGGCGCTGGAAGAGCTGAACAGCGACTGGACGGCGTCGCAGGAACTGGCGGACGTGCTGATGCACAAGTACAAGCTGCCGTTCCGCGCGGGCCATCACTTTGCGTCCGAGGTCGTGTCGTACGCCAAGGCGAACAACATCAAGCCGCTGGATTTTTCGTATGAACAGGCGCGGCGCATCTATGCCGACGCGATGAAGGACTCGAAGTACGGCGCCGATCTGCCGATGAGCGAGGCGGAGTTCCGTTCGACGCTGGACCCCGTGGCCATCGTGAAGAACCGCGCCACCATTGGCGGTCCGCAGCCCAAGGAGATGGATCGCATGATCCGGGAAGCGCGCGAGCAGCTGGCCGCGCAGGACAAGTGGATCAAGGCGCGCCGCACGCACATCCGGGATTCGCTGGCGGAGCTGGACAAGCAGTTCGACGCGCTGGTGGCCAGCGCGCCAAAGCAATAACCCCCGCCAGCGGAATTTGTGCGCACCGCCGGCGCGTTCCTCGCTGGGCGGACCTATCGGGGAACGCCCGTTCCGCAAGCCTGAAGCACGATGCTGCGCAGCCAGCGATGGGCGGCATCGCCGTCCATCCTGGGATGCCACAACATCGACACTGTAAAGGGCGTCATCGTGAGCGGCAGCGCGAAACTGCGCATCCCCTCGCGCAGCGTGGCGGTGTGCCTTTCCGGCACCGTCGCGATCAAGTCCGTTTCGCGCGCGAGCGCCAGCGCCGTTGAATAGCCGCCGGCAATGGTGGCAATGTGGCGCGCGCGGCCGGCTTGCGCCAGCGCTTCGTCCATGGGGCCTGATTCCCGTCCGCGACGCGACACCAGGATGTGGCGTGCCGAGAGGTACCGCGTCAGCGTGACGTTGCCGCGCGCCAGCGGATGGGCGGCCCGCATGACGCCGATGTACCGGTCCTGAAACAGCGCGCGGGTGCGCAGCTCGGGGCTGGCCGATTCGCCCACCACCCCGGTTTCCAGATCCACGGCGCCTTCGCGCAGCGGCGCGCTGTCCTTGTCCAGCTTCGGCATGAAGCGCAACCGCACGCCCGGCGCTTCGTCGTCGATCCGCGCGAGCAGACGCGCGCCGAAGTTCTCCACGAAGCCATCGGTGACACGCAGCGTGAACGTGCGCACGAGCGTTGCGGGATCCAGGCTTTCGGAGGGACGCAGCACGGCTTGTGCATCCCTGACCAGCCCGCCGACTTGCTCGCGCAGCGCCAGCGCCCGGGGCGTGGGAACCAGGCCGCGTCCGGCCCGCACCAGCAGCGGATCGCCCGTC
>DMTA01000438.1:0-18216 GCA_003454835.1 Achromobacter sp.
GATCAGGCCCGGGGCGCCCAGCTTGGCCGCGGCAAGCACGCCCACGGGTTCGCCCGCCTGCAGGTCAGCGGCCTCGGGGTGGTTCAGGTCGCGCTGGCGGCGCAGCGCCACGTAGTCGACCTTCCAGCCGCGCTGCGTCAGCCGATGTGCCGCGTCGTTTTCCAGCGCGGCGGCATCGCGCTCGCCCTGGGCCAGGCGGCGGCCGATCTCCTGCAGTTCAGCGTACAGCGCTGGCGCCTCGGCGCGCTCGCCGTCAGTCAGGTAGCGGTTGCGCGACGACAGCGCCAGGCCGTCGTCCGCGCGCACGGTTTCGTGCGCCAGCACCTCGACGGGCAACTGAAACTGGCGGCACATGTTGCGCACCACCATGAGCTGCTGATAATCCTTCTTGCCGAACACCGCCACGCGCGGCTGCACGCAGGAGAACAGCTTCAGCACGACGGTGCTGACGCCGGCGAAAAAACCGGGACGGAATTCGCCCTCCAGGATGTCGCCCAGGTCATCGGGCGGCTGGATGCGAAAATTCTGCGGCTCGGGGTACATCTCGCGCTCGTTCGGCGCGAACAGCACGTAAACGTCGCGCGCCGCTTCGAGCTTTTCGATGTCGGCGGCCAGGGTGCGCGGATACTGGTCGAAATCCTCGTTCGGGCCAAACTGCAGGCGGTTCACGAAGATGCTGGCCACGACGGGATCGCCGTGCTGGCGCGCCAGCTTCATCAGCGACAGGTGGCCTTCGTGCAGGTTGCCCATGGTGGGCACGAACGACACGCGATTCTGTCCGCGCAGGTGATCGCGCAATTCCTGGATGGTGTGTACGACTTTCAAGGGGAGTCTCCGGAGTGGGCGGGCGCCCGGTCAGGATCAGGCCGCGACGGCCGCCACGCTGGTGTAGGCCAGGCGCACGTAGATGGGCGCATAGGGCTCCGCCTGCGTGATCTCCAGCAGCGATTCGCGCGCCAGTTCGAGCATGGCAATGAAATGCACGACCACGACCGCGGCGGGTGCGCCCTCGCGGACGCGCTCCATGAAGAGGTCGCCGAATTCCATGAACCGCACGTCGTTCAGGCGGCGCAGAATGTGCGTCATGTGATCGCGAACGGACAGTTGCTCGCGCGTGATGTGATGGTGCTGGTTCAGCTTGGCCCGCTTCATGATGTCCGCCCAGGCCGCACGCAGGTCGTCCACGCTGACGTCCGGCAGCGCGCGCTCGACGCTGAGGTCGGCCACGGCCTGGCTGCTGACGAAATCGCGGCCCAGCTGCGGCATCTTGTCCAGCTTCTGGGCGGCCAGTTTCATCTGCTCGTATTCGAGCAGGCGGCGGACCAGCTCGGCGCGGGGATCTTCGGGCTCTTCGCCGGTGTCGGTTTTCTTGACCGGCAGCAGCATGCGCGACTTGATCTCGATGAGCATGGCCGCCATCAGGAGGTATTCGGCGGCCAGTTCAAGGTTGGTGATGCGGATCTGGTCCACATACGACAGATACTGCCGCGTGACATCCGCCATGGGGATGTCCAGAACATTGAAGTTCTGCTTGCGGATCAGGTAAAGCAGCAGGTCCAGCGGCCCTTCGAAAGCTTCGAGGAAAACTTCTAGCGCATCGGGCGGGATGTACAGATCCGTCGGCATCTGGAACAGCGGCTCGCCGTACAGACGCGCAAACGCCACGCTATCGATGGTGTCGGGCGTGCTGTCGACGGACGGTTCCACTAGCTTGGCCAGGGCATCGCCTGGCACCGAGGGGTTCTGGACCATGTTTGCCGCAAAGGTATCAGTCAGCCTGATACACGTACGGCCTTTGCGCCACGCGCGCCGCGCGGAAGCCTTCGAGCAACTCCTGATCCTGCGGTTTGTCCCAGAGGCGGGCGCGTCCCTCGCGCTGGCGCTCTTCAGTGCCAGGGTGGGATTTCTTGAAGTCCTTGAGGAACTGGGTGATCTCGGATTCGTAGTTGGTCGCCATGACGCCAATTTCATTAGGTTGCAGATGTCTCGAGTTTACTTCACGGCGGCCAGATCCCCAGCGTTACAATCGTCAGGCTTCCACCGCAGCCGTCCGACATGCCCGCAGAATCCGCCGCCGCAGCCAATCCCGCTCCCCCCTCAACCCTGGATGCGGTGCGCGCGGCGCGCATGATTCCCTTCATCGTCGGCTGCGCGCTATTCATGCAGATGCTGGACGCCACGGTCGTGGCGACTGCCCTGCCCGCCATGGCCCGGGCTCTGGGATCCACCCCGGTGCGGCTCAACGTGGCCATCACCTCGTACCTGCTAGCCGTCGCCGTCTTCGTGCCGATCAGCGGCTGGGCGGCCGACCGCTACGGCGCACGGCGCGTATTCATTACCGCGATCGGCCTGTTCACCCTCAGTTCCGTCGCCTGCGCCATCTCGCAGGACCTCCCCCAGCTCGTGATGGCCCGGATTGTCCAGGGCATGGCGGGCGCCATGATGGTGCCCGTGGGGCGGATCATCCTTTTGCGCACCGTCCCCAAGCAGGATCTGCTCAAGGCCATGTCCTTCCTGTCGATCCCGGCGCTGCTGGGACCGGTGATCGGACCGCCGCTGGGCGGTTTCATGGTCACGTACATGTCGTGGCACTGGATCTTCCTGATCAACATCCCGATCGGCTTCCTGGGCATCTTCCTAGTGCTGCGCTACGTCACGGAAATCCGCGAAACCGGCACGCCCCGGCTCGACTGGATCGGCTTTCTGCTGAGCGCCGGCTGCCTGGCCACGCTGGTCACCGGCTTCGAGGCCATCGGCCGCGACGTGATGCCGCTGCCCATGCTGCTTGGCCTCATCGCCGTCGGCATCGTGTGCGGACTGCTGTACGGCGTGCACGCCCGGCGCACCGAACATCCCATCATTGATCTGTCCCTGATGCGAATTCCCACGTTCGCCATCTCCACGCTGGGCGGCAACCTGTGCCGCTTCGCGGTCGGCGCCACGCCATTCCTCTTGGCCATGCTGCTGCAGGTGGGCTTTGGACTTTCGCCGTTCTCGGCTGGCCTCATCACCTTCGCCAGCGCCGCCGGCGCGCTGCTGATGAAGTTCGTGGCGACACCCATCGTCCAGCGTTTCGGCTTTCGCCGCGTGCTGACCCTGAACGCGCTGCTGACAGGCGGTTTCATCATCGTCTGCGGCGCCTTCAACCCGGCGACACCCGTATGGCTGATGATCGCCATCCTGCTGGTGGGCGGCTTCTTCCGGTCGTTGCAGTTCACCGGGGTAAATACGCTAACCTATGCCGACATCCCGCCCGCCAAGATGAGCCGCGCCAGCAGCTTTTCGGCCATGGCCCAGCAACTGGGGATCACGCTGGGCGTCGGGGTGGCCGCGGTCACGTTGAACATCAGCATGTCGCTGCGCGGCGCCGAGACGCTGGCCATCAGCGATGTGGTTGCCGGTTTCATCGTCATCGGCCTGCTGTGCATGGCATCGACTTTCTCCTTTAGACGCCTCGACCCGCTGGCCGGGGCACACCTGAACGGCGCGAAAAACAGTGACGACGAATGAATTTGTCCTAGCCCTGGACCAGGGCACGACCAGCTCCCGGGCCATCGTGTTCGACCGCGACGGCGTGGTCCGCGGCGTCGGCCAACGTGAATTCCGCCAGCACTATCCGCGTCCGGGCTGGGTCGAGCACGATGCCAACGAGATCTGGCACAGCCAGCTAGACGTCGCCCGCGAAGCCCTGCGCAACGCCGGCGCGGCCGCCGCCGACATCGCGGCCATCGGCATCACCAACCAGCGCGAAACCACCCTCATCTGGGAGCGCTCGACCGGCCGTCCGCTGGCCCGCGCCATCGTCTGGCAGGACCGCCGCACCGCTCCGATGTGCGACCAGCTCCGCCAGGACGGCCACGGCGAATTCCTGCAGGCGCGTACGGGCCTGGTCGTCGACGCCTACTTTTCCGGCACCAAGCTGGCCTGGCTGCTGGACCACGTGCCCGGCGCCCGCCGCCTGGCCGAACGCGGCGAACTGGCCTTCGGCACCGTCGACACCTGGCTGATCTGGCAACTGACAGGCGGCGCGGTACACAGCACCGACCCCAGCAACGCCTCGCGCACGATGTTGTTCGACCTGCACACGCAGGACTGGAACGACGACATCCTGGCGCTGCTCAATATCCCGCGCAGCGTCCTGCCGCAGATCGCGCCCAGCAGCGCCATCGTTGGCGAGGCCCTGCCGGAATGGCTGGGCGGCTCGGTGCCCATCGCAGGGGTGGCGGGCGACCAGCAAGCCGCCACCTTCGGTCAGGCCTGCTTTACGCCGGGCATGGCCAAGAACACCTACGGCACCGGCTGCTTCATGCTGATGAACGTGGGCGACAAGCCCGTCGAATCACGCAACAACCTGTTGTCCACGGTCGGCTGGGGCCTGCCTCAAGCGGGGCAGGATAAGTGGAAGCCAGCCTACATGCTGGAAGGCGGCGTCTTTGTTGCGGGCGCTGCTGTCCAATGGCTGCGCGATGGACTGGGCATCATCCAGCGTTCCGAAGAAATCGAATCCCTGGCCGCCAGCGTCTCGGACACGGACGACGTTTTCATGGTCCCGGCGTTTGCTGGTCTGGGCGCGCCCCATTGGGACCCCTATGCTCGCGGGACCCTCGTCGGGCTGACCCGCGGCACCACCCGTGCCCACATTGCGCGTGCAACGCTCGAATCTATTGCGCTTCAAAGCGCTGAACTGCTGACTTGCATGAACGCCGACAGCGGTATCGCGCTGACGGAGTTGCGCGTCGACGGCGGTGCCGCCCGCAATGACCTGCTGATGCAGATGCAGGCTGACATTCTGGGCGTTCCGGTTGTGCGTCCGCGCGTTCCCGAGTCCACCGCGTTGGGCGCAGCAGGCTTGGCTGGCTTGGCCGTTGGTTTCTGGTCGAGCCAGGATGAATTTGCGTCGAAATGGCAGGCTGAACGCACGTTCACGCCGGCCTGGCCTCAGTCCGTGAGAGATGCGCGGATGAAGCGGTGGCGGCAGGCAGTGGAATTGTCGAAAGGCTGGTCGGCTGGGGCAGGGAAGTAACGATTTCGATCAGGATCGAGGACGGATACCGCGCCGGATGGCGACGGCGGAGCAACGATGACGCCTCCACCCGCCAGCGCAGATCAAATCGATCGTTCCGAGAAACTCCCGAGAACAGGTCAGTTTTCTTCATTATTAAAACTCTTCTGATTTACGAGCAATATCGGCGGCTTTTAAAAACGGTAGCGCCAACTGGCACCAAGGACGACCATCGCGGTCTGTCGCTACCGGAAGCTCGTCATGCCCACCCAATCCGATCTGCGCTTCACCTTTACCGTCGGCGACGAGTCTTTTGAAGTCGTCGAATTCACGTTGCAAGAAGGGTTGTCCGAAACCTTTCTGCTCCACATAGACCTGGCTAGCGCCCATTCGGCCGTCGACTTCGGCCAAGTGCTGGACCGCGCCGCGCTGCTGACCATCTGGCATGCAGACACGCCCGTCCGGTACGTGCACGGCGCTATTTCCTCCTTTGTTCAAGGCGATACAGGCTTTCGGCGCACGCGCTATTCCGCCGTCGTCGAACCGAGTCTGGCACGCCTGAAGCTCAGTTCCGACTGGCGCATCTTTCAAGGCATCACGGTCCCACAGATCGCCGAAGGCGTGCTCAAGGCGCATGGCGTCACCCTGGACTACGAACAGCGGAGCACCACCGAACACCAGACCCGCGAATACTGCGTCCAGGCCGGCGACACCGATTACCTCTTCGTCGAGCGCATCATGCGCGAGGAAGGCTTCTTCTATTCCTTCCGTCATGGCCCCGAAGGCCATCAGCTCGTGCATAGCGACCGCCTGTTCATCCACGGCCGCGTAGGTGGCGAGCCGGTGCAGTACAACCCCGCACCCGGCGGCGACCAGCCGCAGCCTGCGTTGCGCCGTTTCGCGTACACCGAGAACGTGCGCACCGCGCGCCAGACGCAGCGGGACTACACTTTTCACAACCCACGCTACGCGCACCAGCACAGCCGCGATGGACAAGACCTCGACCATCAGGGCCGCCGTTACGAGCGTTACGACTATCCGGCACGCGCCAAGTTCGACGAGGCCGGCAAACCCTTCACTCAGAACCGCCTGCGCGGCCACCGCCGCGATGCGCGCGTCGCGTTCGTTGAAGGCGATGACCCGCGGCTGCAACCGGGCATTTCATTCACCCTCGCCGGTCATCCGCGCGAAGACCTGAACCGCGGCTGGCGGCCCGTGCGCATCGTCCACCGCGGCATCCAACACACGAGCCTGGCCGAAGATAGCGCCGAGGCCTCGCGCGGCACGCATTACCGCTACGAGGCCGAGCTGGTCCCGGACGACGCCGAGTGGCGTGCGGAACCGCTGCCCCGGCCGCGCATCGATGGCCCGCAGAACGCCGTGGTGGTCGGCCCGCCCAATGAAGAGATCTATACCGATGAATATGGACGGGTGAAGGTGCAGTTCCCTTGGGACCGTCTCGGCAAGGAGGATCATTTCAGCTCCTGCTGGATCCGCGTGTCCCAAAACATCGCCGGGGCAACGTGGGGCCATATGGCCATCCCGCGCATCGGCCAGGAAGTCATCGTCTCGTACTTCGATGGCGATCCGGACCAGCCCGTGATCACCGGCCGGGTCTACAACCGCCTGCAATTGCCGCCTTACGAACTGCCGCGCCACAAGACGCGGATGACCATCAAAAGCAACACGCACAAGGGCGACGGATACAACGAACTGCGGTTCGAGGACGAGAAGGACCAGGAAGAGATCTACGTCCATGCACAAAAGGACCAGAACATCCACGTCAACCACGACGAGTCGACGTTCGTGGGCCACGACCGAAGCGAGCAGGTCGAAAACGATGAAACGATCACCATCGGCCACGACCGCAAGGAGACCGTGGGCAATGACGAACAGGTGAACATCGGCCAGGACCGGCGGCACGACATCGGGCGGGATGACTTTCTGACGGTGGGACGTAACCACACCATCCACACCGCCAAGGATCGCACCGAGGACGTGGGCAACAACCGCCGCGACAAGACTGCTGCCAATCACTGGGTGAGTATTGGCGGGCACCAGGAACAGACCGTCGAGGGGTACTCGGAGCTTCAGGCCGGCCAGGCAATCCGGCAGCGCACGAAGGTTTATGAGATTCAGGCGGCGGAGAGCCTAATCTTGAAAGGGCCTGGGGGGACGATTCGTATTGACGGGTCGGGCATCACGCTGGATGGGATTGCCATCCTGATCAAGGGGCCGATGAGCCAGAAGGGCGGTGGCGGTACCAACAGCCTCTCACTGTTCGGCGAGGCGCTTGAAGGTCTGGACGCGGATTGCGCGGAGCGCAACCGATGATAGCGGCACCCATCATTGCGTTCGCCGAGCAGATCAAAGCGCTTGGCGATCATCTTCATCTGCTTGTTGACCCATTGGCCGGATGCGACCCGGCACATCCGCTAGCCATCGAATCGCTGGTCCACGCCCTGGGCGAGGACGCTGTGGTCCGCGTTCCAAGGCCGGACCTGGCCCACACGCCTGAAGCCTGTCCGGCCCTCGTGCAACTTGGAACTTCGGGAAACGCGACACGGAAGCGGCTTCTGGAACTCAGTGCGTTCAATGCAAGGGAAGATCTCGCCTACGGCAAGCGATATATCTGCGGGTGGCTCGCCAGCCCGGAATTGCCGGAAGCAACCGCACGGCACATTGCGGCGCAATGTCGCATCACTTCGTCCAGCGTACGCAAATCGACAACGCCGTGGTTCGAACCCGTGCGTCTGGAGTTGCTGGCCGGCGCGCTCGGACCTCAAACAGGGGCCGTGCTTGCGCCTATCCGCGCGTGGTTGTTCCCCACCAGTTGGGGCAGCTTTTCGGTTATACGAGGCAACTCGACGATCGCCGGCGAGCATCACGCGGACTTGGTCCGCCACACCCAGCATGCCGCGCGATTGGTGAGCGACTTTCTGGGCATCTGGCGGCTCGCGCAACGTCAAACGCTTTCGTTCGCGCCGTGGCGCTGGACTGGCCCCAGTCCTCTACCGCCACAGGCGGGTGTACATGCCTTTCGTCTGGTCCGTGATGCCCAGCAGTTAGGTCTGCGGCAAGACCACGACATCTTCACGCTCAGCCTGTATCGGGTTTGCGTTCACCCCCTATTGCCCAAGCATCCGGACATTCACCGCCACATTCTGGACGCAGCCAATGGCAATCACGCACTGCAAGAACGCTTCCAAGCGTATGACGACGCCGCCTGGAGGCGAATTTTCTCCTCACTGCCCCGGGCGAAGGACTATTCATGAGCCTTAGCACGACCCTGCGCCAAACGATCAGCCACGCCGCGCCCAATCCGACGGACGCCTGCAACGCCTGCGAGCGCACCGGCCTGCCCATTCTTCCTTTGCGCGCTGCGTACGCACCGGCGCCCGGACAAACATACCGTCGACAGCCTGCCGCGCGCAACGAGCCAGCAACGGTTCGGATGCAGTTGGACCAGCCTCGCATCTTGCGACGAGGATATCTGTATGTCCTGCTCGATGAGCTGTGTTGGCAGGCCTACGAGGTGACGCCTGAAGGCGCGCTCCGCCAGTTCCGTCCGTTCCAGGTTCCACGGGATGAGCCCACTCCGCTAAGCGAGTCATGCGTGCACCGGAACCACGACGTCACCGCCTCGTTCATCAATATCGACACCGAAAAATTCTCGACCGCGTGGATAGCAATCGCGAACGATCCCTGGCCCGAGAGCGTGCTGAACCAATACCTATGCGCCAAGGCCACTGACGGGACGGATCCCAAGGAACGCTTCTACAAGCTTGACCTGAAAAGCGCGCGCGAGAACCCGGGCAGTGTCGGTATTGCGATGACCGAAGACAACCTTGGATTGGATTCCGTGCTGGAGTACGCGGAAGTCACCGGCGGTGATTTCAATAGCGTTCACGGTTTCTACTCGCGTAATCATCGGCGTGGGGCCATGGCAGGCCACGTCCGAACGATCATCCAGCGGGAAGCCCTTCAGAACGGCGTACTGGCGTTGGTTCTGCCCGACCCGATCGGCGTGGTGCAGGAATGCAATGCGCAGCGCGTCGCCTTGTTCAGAGAGATGCAGGAGTGGCGCGCCGAGCCTCAGCGGCGGTTCGAGCTCTTTACGTCCCAGGCGCTGCTTGGCATCAAGGAACTTCATGACGCCTGGGCTTCAGCCGAAGCAGAAGAAGAGGCGAAGGCCGAAGAGGCGTATCGTCGCGAGTACAACAGCAGTCTGATCCGCCAAAGGTTTACCTATCCTCACTTGGATGTAGCGGCCGATGCCGCGCGCAGAGCGAAATCCAAACAGGCTGAGGCAAAGAAGCGTCTAGAGAAGCGCTACGACGAGCGCGCTCGAGCCTCTTTTGAGAAGGCCTATCTGGCCGCGCAGGGCAATTGGCAAACGGCGGTTGACCGAGTCGGCGAGTTATACGTCAGAGAATATCAATCCCGGCCTTTCCAGCTAGCTGCCCAGCACGATTACAGCGCCACGTCCTGGCGTTCGACGGAGGGCTTTATTCGCATGCTCGGCCTTTGCCTTGCCGGTGGCCCCACCGAAACAATAAGGAAGGACGATGAGCAACTGGGCGCGACCCAACAGCTATGGAAAGCGCAGCTGGAGGACCCAAGAAGCTTTCTATTTCAGGCTCTGCTGGCAAAGGACACTGCATTACTGGCGCAGTTGCAAACTGCACTGACGGGCAATGATCTTGGCAAGGTCTATGCCACCATCAAGACCGTGATCGGTACAGAAGAAGGCAAAACGCTGATGGTCGCTCCCGTGCAGCAGGCCGTCGGTCAGCTGCTCGCTGCCACGGCCAATGCCAGTAACGCGCTGGGAAAGCGACTTGCCTCCAAAACGCACACGCTCGTCGGTCACGTGCACAGTGCAGCCTTCCTGCGATATGCGGGGCAGCACGTGACGCAGATCGTCGTGTCACTGAAACTCGGCGAGTATCTATCGCTGCTCAACGAGACCCTGCAGGAAGGCATCGATAAGTTCATCGCCCACATGGACGAGAATTTCCGCAAGCCGGCAGCGCAAAAGATTCGGGCGATGGTCGTGAGCGGCGCCATTGCCATCGCGGTTCCCGGCAACCACGGCAAGGTCGTCGACTTGATCATCTGGTCGCTGGAGAGTGCCGAGGCGCTGCAGGAACGTCTGAAGAAGCTGCGCGGCACCGCCACCAAAAGCGTCACCGAGGCCTTTCGCGCCGTGAGCGTTGGCGCCGCGACGCTTCAGACCGGCGCGGTTCAACTGGTAGGCACGCTTGCCATTGGCGCAGAGGAAGCGAGAGATCTCGCCCGGGTAGCGATGCAGAAGATGCGCACCGCCGTCGTTTCAGCGGCGCCCGGAAGCGCGAACCTGCTGCTTGGACTTGGCAGCCTGTGGTTTCAGCAAGACAGCCTGCGGAAGAACTATGCCACGTTGCTCTCAACGTCTGACAGTGAAAGCGCGGAAGCGCGGGCAGCAGTGTGGTCGTCCTCCATCGGCGTAATGGGTGCCGGCGTGGAGGTTTTTGGCGTGGGGATTCAGTTATTGCGGCCGGATATGACCGTTACCGTGAGATCGAGCGGAGGCACGAAAACCGTCATGTTGGGGACCCGCGTCGCGCAATACGGCGGCGCTATTGCAGCGGTTTCGGGGCTGATGGATGGAGTCCAACATATTTTCGCCGCCATTCGTGCAGGCGCTGACGGAGATTCGGAAGCGCAAATTTACAGCGGTTTAGCAACTATGGCTGCGCTTGGCTCATCAATCACAGGAATTGTCGGAGCCCTTGCCCCCAAAGCAACTTTACTAGGACCTATTGGTGTCGCTATTGCCTTAGGGGTGCTTGCATACATCTGGGCAACTCAAGCGAAAAGGGAGCGATCCTCGTCTCTCGAACTATGGGCCCGCTCCAGCCGATGGGGGTCACCAAGCGAACATAGGCGGTGGACCGCTGCATCAGATTTCGACACGGCCGTGGGGGCTCTTAATGCCGCAGTGCTAGGGATGACAGCTGAGATGGAGGTCAAAACGCAGTTGGTTAGCAAGAGGGATGCCTCATTTCCCACTGACGACCAGGCGGACTGGAAAAGAGTTCGGATATGGGCTGGAGAATATATTATTTATCAGATATCCCTTCCAGGGTATGAGGAAACCTCATCTCGCTATCATTGGGCGCTAACGGTCTATCGCCCCGGCGAATCGCAAGGCCAAGTTATTGCGTCCGGCGAGAACGGAAAGCCACCAACCGAAACTCTATCGCCGCCCCCCATAAAAAATTCCGATTATTTCGTTAATACCACAGCGCCAACCATCTCTTCAGACGAAAAAACAAGAACTTTAATAATTAAGGGCGCAATCGCGTTACACACGATTCACAGCATTCACGCGGTAAAGCTGGAAGCACACTTTTGGCCCGATAAAAATGACCATTCGGGATTCGCCCGCCTGCTCTCTCAAGAAGACAAAACAGATAACCGAGGATGGAATAACT
The DNA here is from genome assembly GCA_003454835.1 of Achromobacter sp. Lineage (GTDB taxonomy): Bacteria > Pseudomonadota > Gammaproteobacteria > Burkholderiales > Burkholderiaceae_B > Achromobacter. The sequence continues at coordinate 11,482 of DMTA01000438.1, forward strand.
AGCCATGACCGCACCCAAACTTCGCCCTCCATGCAGCGGTTGGGTAGCAGATCTACCCGAACCGTCCTGCACACCAACCGCGCCCTTGGCTTTGGAGGGGAACGCTCCAAACCACCTGGATGAAATATATCTGGAGGTATCGAGAGGTTCAGCACGCGCGCGAGGCATTTACTTCTGGATGGGAATCATTATGGCGATCGCTGGGATTTACATCTTGATTGCCCCCCCTCATTTCTACCTTTTTTCGGATCCCTTCATTGTTTTCTCGGGCCTCTTATGCTTGACGATTTGCATCTGGCTAGCCGCGATGTGTATCCGCATGGACATATCGGTTCCTCGTGACCTACCTCTAAGGTTCAATCGTGCCCGCCGGCGGCTTTACGCCTACAACTTCAATGACCGGTGGTGGAACCCTTTCGAACGCTGGTGCGTCGTTCCTGTGGCATATGATTGGTCTCAAGTGCGCGCTGAGCGTTGGCACAAGCGCGCCTTCACCCCCCAAGGCGTGCCCATCTTTCAATGGGGGGTGGAGCTTTCTATCGTCGAGCCCGGGACCAACAAGGTCATTGACCGCTTTCCCCTGAGCGCCATGGGCGCCGACGAATTTGCCTGGGCGTATATCTGCACATTTATGCAGCAGGGTCCTTCGGCGCTTCCTCCTCCCGATCCACCCCGCGACCATAACGACGTGCCTTGGTACAACATCGGCCTGCGCCTCGCGCCCAAGGTGAAATGGCCCGCTGACATGGACCTGGAGTCCAGAACAGCGCCATGACTCGCGACCATCCACGTCAACATGTTGGAAAGTTCGCCTCATTTTTAAGATGTACGGCACCAACCAGAACACGGTCGGGATCGCAAATGGTAGAGGTCTGAAGATGGATCCTTGCCAGCAGGCCATCGGGAAGCTGCTTGCCGCCACCGCCAATGCCAGTAACGCACTAGGAAACGACTGGCCTCCAAAACGCACACGCTCGTCGGTCACCTGCACAGCGCTGCCTTCCTGCGATATGCGGGCAGCACGTGACGCAGATCGTCGTGTCAAAAAACCAAAACTTTAATAATTAAGGTGCAATCGCGTTACGCACGATTCACAGCGTTCATGCGGTAAAGCTGGAGGCAAACTTTTGGCCGGATAAAAATGACAAATCGGGATTCGCCCGCCTGCTTTGTCAAGTAGATAAAACAGATAGTCGAGTAGTGAAAAATTAGTTATGGCCGATCCCAAACTTTTCCCCCCGTGCAGCGGGTGGATAGCAGACTTGCCCGAGCCGTGGAGTAACCCGACTTCGCCCTTGGCCCTGGAAGGAAACGCTCCCAATCACCTGGATGAAATATATCTGGAGATACCAAGAGCGTCAGCACTCGCACGGGGCATTTGTCTATGGATGGGAATTATTATGGCGACAGTTGGAATAGTCACAATATTAGATCCTTCACCATTCGATCTATTCAAGGATTTTCTGCTCGTGGCAACAGAGTTTCTTTTAATATTACTTTGCATTTGGATGGCGACTTTAGGCGTCCGGATGGATGTCTCAGTACCGCGGGACCTGCCACTTAGGTTCAATCGTCCCCGCCAACGGCTGTACGCTTATAACTTTAGTGACTCGTGGTGGAACCCTTTCAAGCGTTGGCGGGTCGCGCCTGTGGCATACGAATGGTGCCAAGTGCGCGCTGAGCGTTGGCACAAACGCGCCTTCACCCCCCCAAGGCGCGCTCATCGTGAAAGAGGGGGTGGTGCTTTCGATCGTTGAGCCAGGAACGAATAAGGTCATTGACCGCTTTCCCCTCAGCACCATGGGTGCCAACGAGTTTGCCTGGGCATATGTCTGCACATATATGCAGCAGGGTCCTTCGGCGCTTCCTCCTCCCGATCCGCCCCGCGACCATAACGACGTGCCTTGGTACAACATCGGCTTGCGCCTCGCGCCCAAGGTGAAATGGCCCGCTGACATGGACCTGGAGTCCAGAACAGCGCCATGACACGCGACCATCCAATTCAACATCAGGGAAGTCGACATTTCCTTTATTTGCACGACTCGAATCCAAGCGCAGACGCCATAGAGCGGGTAAGAGGCTGATGGCCCTGCGCATCATCAAGCCGCCCGAACCCCGATCGCCACGACCCTCGCACTGAACGCCTTCAACAACTCCTCCCGCATCGCCTCCGCCCGCCCCAAAGACGCGTCCTTCACATGCCCGTACCCGCGAATCTCCTCGGGCACGCTGGCGAGCGCCACCGCCTTATCCAGATTCCCGCGATTCAACTTCCCCAAGATCGCAGTCATCGTCTCCCGATACTCCTGGATCAACGCCCGCTCCGCCCGCCGCTCCTTCGTATACCCGAACGGATCAAACCGTGATCCCCGCAAGAACCGCATCCTTGCCAGCACCCGAAACACCTTCAGCATCCCCGGCCCATAAGACCGCTTCACCAGATGCCCGTCCTTGTCCCGCCGCGCGAATAGCGGCGGCGCCAGGTGAAAGCGCAGCTTCCAGTCGCCCTCGAACTGCTCGCCAACCCGCTTGACGAACTCCCCATCCGAATACAGCCGCGCAACTTCGTATTCGTCCTTGTAGGCCATCAGCTTGAAGTAATAGCGGGCCACCGCCAGCGTCAGCCGGTTCGTGCCCGTCGCCTCCCGCTCCGCGTGCGCCACCTTGTTCACCAGGTCCGTGTACTGCTTGGCATAAGCCGCATCCTGGTACTGCGTCAGGAACGCCTCGCGCACCGCCACCATCTGCGCCAACTCACCCGATGGCTTCTTCAAATCCACCACCGGGCTCGCCACCCGCGGCCGCGTGATTTCGATGATGTCTTCCGGCTGCGCGGCCGGCACACCGCCATTGGCCATCAGACGCGCGACCGCCGCCGGCTCATGCGCTGCCCGCCGTCCCCACGCAAAGGCCGCGAGATTGTTCGCCACCTGCTGGCCGTTCAATTCGATCGCCCGCAGCAGCGCTTCGCGCGACAGCGGAATCCAGCCCTTCTGGAATGCGTAGCCCATCATCATCGGATTCGAATAGATCGCATCGCCCAGCAGCACCACCGCCATGGCTGCGGCATCTACCGCATCAAGATTCTCCTTGCCGCATGCGCTTTGCAGATCTGCGGTCAGATTCGCCCCCGGCAATGTCCAGCCCGGGTTCGACACGAATGCCGCCGTCGGCGCCGTATCGCTGTTCAACAGCACATGCGTGCGTCCCGGACGCACGCGCGCCATCGCCTCAGCGCTCGTCGCCACCACCAGGTCGCCCGCAAGCAGCAGATCCGCCTCGCCCATCGCCACCCGCGTGTTCAGCAGACGATCCGGCGAGTCCGCCAGCACCACGTGCGAAAACACCGCGCCGCCCTTTTGCGCCAGCCCTGCCATGTCCAGCACCGAACAGCCCTTGCCCTCCAGGTGCGCCGCCATCCCCAGCAACTGCCCGATCGTCACCACGCCCGTGCCGCCCACCCCCGCGATGAACACGCCATAAGGCACGTCCAGACTACGCACCCGGGGTGCAGGCACATCCTCGTCCGGCGCGCCGCCCGTTTGCGCCAGCGCAGGCGGCTTCTTCAGCTTGCCGCCTTCCACCGTCACCAGGCTTGGGCAAAAGCCCTTCAGACAGGAGAAATCCTTGTTGCAGCTCGACTGATTGATCTTGCGCTTGCGCCCGAACTCCGTTTCCAGCGGCTCGACCGACAGACAGTTCGACTTCGACGAGCAATCTCCGCACCCCTCGCACACCCGTTCATTGATGACCACGCGGCGCGCCGGGTCGGGATAGGCGTTGCGCTTGCGGCGGCGTCGCTTCTCTGTCGCGCAGGTCTGGTCGTAGATCAGCACCGACACGCCGGGATGCTCGCGCAACTCGCGCATTACCGTGTCCAGCTCATCGCGATGCCGCACCGGCACGCCCGGCGCCAGGTCTGACACGTCCACGTACTTGCCGGGATCGTCCGTCACCACCACGATCTTCTCGATGCCCTCGGCCGCTACCTGGCGCGTGATCATCGGCACGCTGATGGGGCCGTCCACCGGTTGCCCGCCCGTCATCGCCACCGCGTCGTTGAACAGGATCTTGTACGTGATGGGCGCCTTGGCAGCCACCGCCGCGCGGATCGCCAGCAGCCCCGAATGAAAATAGGTGCCGTCGCCCAGGTTCGCAAACACGTGCTTTTCCTCGGTGAACGGCGCCTGCCCCAGCCACGGCACGCCCTCGCCGCCCATCTGCGTGAAGACGTCGGTGCTGCGGTCCATCCATCGCACCATGTAGTGGCAGCCTATGCCCGCCATGCCGCGCGAACCTTCCGGCAGGCGTGTCGACGTATTGTGCGGACAGCCCGAACAGAACCAGGGCTTGCGCTCTTCAACCACACGCGGTCGCGCCAGCGCCGCTTCGCGGGCACGGATGAACTCCACGCGAGCCTCGATGCCCGCGCGCACATCGTCCGGCAACGCGAACCGCAACAGACGCGCCGCGATGGCCTTGGCGACCATCGCGGGCGAGAACTCGTAATGCGCCGGCAGCAGCCAGTTGCCCTGCGGCACGGACCACTCGCCGCCATCCTTGTCGTCAAACTTGCCCACCACGCGCGGAATCTTCTTGCCACTGCCGATCCAGCTGAACAGCTCCTCCTTCAACTGGTACTCCAGCACCTGGCGCTTTTCCTCCACGACCAGGATCTCGTCCAATCCTTCCGCGAACCGCTGCGTGCCGGCCGACTCCAGCGGCCACACCATGCCCACCTTGAAAAGACGCAGGCCGATGCGCCGGCACACGTCTTCGGACAACCCCAGGTCCGACAGCGCCTGGCGCGTGTCGAGGTACGCCTTGCCGGATGTCATGATGCCGAAGCGCGCATCGCGCTGCGGCACCTCCCAGAGTTCACGGTTCAGCCCGTTGGCCCGCGCATAGGCCAGCGCGGCGTACAACTTGTAGTCCAGCAGCCGCGCTTCCTGCTGCAACGGCGTGTCGGGCAGCCGGATGTTCAGGCCGTCCGGCGGCAGTTGGAAGTCGTCGGGCAGCACGATGCGCACGCGGTGAGGGTCCACGTCGACCGACGCCGACACCTCCACGATGTCGGTGATGCACTTCATGCCCACCCACACGCCAGCGTAGCGGCTCATCGCCCAGCCGTGCAGGCCAAAATCCAGCACTTCCTGCACGCTGGACGGGAACAGCACCGGAATCATGCAGGCCTTCAGGATGTGATCGCTCTGGTGCGGGAGCGTCGAGGACTTGGCGGGGTGGTCGTCGCCCGCCACCACCAGCACGCCGCCGTGGCGCGCGGTGCCGGCCGCATTCGCATGCTTGAAGACGTCGCCGCAACGGTCCACGCCCGGCCCCTTGCCGTACCACATGCCGAACACGCCGTCGTACTTCGCCCCGGGAAAAAGGTTCACCTGCTGCGTGCCCCACACCGCCGTGGCCGCCAGGTCTTCGTTGATGCCGGGTTGGAACTCGACGTGGTGCGCCTTCAGATGCGCGGCGGCCTTCCACATGTTCTGGTCGACGCCGCCTAGCGGCGAACCCCGGTAGCCCGATACGAAGCCCGCCGTGTTTAGCCCCGCCCGCGCATCGCGCACGCGCTGCATCATGGGCAGCCGCACCAGCGCATGGATGCCGCTCATCCACGCGCGGCCGGATTGCAGGGTGTATTTGTCGTCGAGCTGAACGGATTCAAGCGCCGCGCGGACGGCGGGCGAAAGGGGGGCATTCATGTCTACTCCAACATCGGATGCCCCCACCAGCGTCGCGCGCCTCTAGCCAGAACGCACGCGGGCCAACAAGGGCCGTGAAAGTGAAGTCCTGATGCGTTCGCGCCTCTTTGGGCCGAATCGCGCTTGCCGCGCCCGCCGCCCGAAAAAACGGGGCCGGCTGGCGTTAGTCCTTTCGGTTGTAACCCCAGGCCCCCGGGGCGGGCAATAGGGCGATGCGATAATTGCCGGCATGGACTTCGCCCCTCGCATCGTCGCCTGGCAGCGCCAGCATGGCCGCCACGATCTCCCCTGGCAGAACACCCGGGATCCCTACCGGATCTGGCTATCCGAAATCATGCTGCAGCAGACGCAGGTGGCCACCGTCATCCCCTATTACGAGCGCTTTCTGCAACGCTTTCCCGATGTCGCGGCGCTGGCCGCGGCCTCGCAGGAAGACGTGATGCCGTACTGGGCCGGCCTGGGCTACTACGCCCGCGCCCGCAACCTGCATCGCTGTGCGCAGGAAATCGTGCGCGACTGGGACGGCCGCTTTCCGCCCACCGCCGAGGCCATCGCCACGCTGCCGGGCATCGGGCGGTCCACCGCCGCGGCCATTGCCGCGTTCTCGAACGGCGAGCGCTCGCCGATCCTGGACGGCAACGTCAAGCGCGTATTTACACGCCACTTCGGCATTGCGGGTGATCCCGCCAAGCGTGAAGTCGAACAGCGGCTATGGGCGCTGGCGCATGCGCAGGTCGACGCCGCACCCGGGCTGGACATGGCAGCTTACACGCAGGGGCTGATTGACCTGGGCGCCACGCTGTGCACGCGCGGCAAGCCTGCTTGCGACAGATGTCCGGTGGCGGACACCTGCGTCGCCCGCCGCGAAGGTCGACAGGCCGAACTGCCCACGCCCAAGGTGCGCAAGGCCATTCCCGAACGCGAGACCTGTATGTTGGTGTTGCGGCACAAAGGCGCTTTCCTGCTGCAGCAGCGTCCCGAGCCGGGCATCTGGGGCGGGCTGTGGAGCCTGCCGGAGTTC
>DMTA01000438.1:18328-18533 GCA_003454835.1 Achromobacter sp.
CTGTGGAGCCTGCCGGAGTTCGATGCCGCGGGCGATCCCGACAGCGCATCGCGCGCGCTGGGGCTGGAGCCGGAACAGCGCTTCGAGCTGGCTGCCTTCGCGCACACGTTCACGCATTACCGCCTGCACATCCGCCCGTGGCTCGTGCCAGTGCGCGCGGTCGCCCTGCGCGAACCGGCGCTGCCGGAGCGCTGGGTGCCGGCCG
>DMTA01000528.1 GCA_003454835.1 Achromobacter sp.
CGTCGAAAGCGGCGCCTGCGGCGGGCGAGCGGCCTGCACCAGCTGATCGATGAGGTCGGGCTGCAGGTAGCGAACCGCCAGCGACAGGCCTTCGTTCAGTCCATTGCGGTCCGGCGCTTGCTTGCTGGCGCCATAGCCGCCCACCGCCGGATCGGCGCCGTGGGCCAGCGCGTACGTCACGCGTTCGGGCACGGCATAGGTCGCCGACGGCGTCAGATCGCCGCTCGGCGATTCCCGCAGCGCCTCGAGCAGCGGCGTTTCCCACATCGGGCTGTTGCCGTAATACATGCGGGTGTAGGCGGCATTGATGTCCGCGCCGCGTGCGAGCAGCTTTTCGGCAAACCAGAAATTCTTCGGCGTCTGCAGCGCGGCGTGCAGCAGCGAGCGCCCGTTCTTTTCGCGCGCATTGGGATTGGCGCCCTTCTCCAGCAGGTAGACCAGGTTGTCCTTGCTGTCGCTGTAATAGGAGATCCGGCGCATCAGCAGCGGTGTGCCGTTCGAATCCAGCGCATCCACCGGCGCGCCCGCGGCGATCAGGATGTCGGCCAGCGCGTAGCGTTCTGCGGCCGGGCGGGTGTCCTTGGCGTCCGGCAACGCGCTGGCGACCAGCGAGAACCCGTTGTCGGGGCCATCCGCCTTGGCGCCCGCGTCCAGCAGCACACGCACCATTTCAAGCTGCTTGCGCGACACGGCCACGGACAGTGCGGACCTGCCGTGTTCGTTCAGGCCGTTCGGATCTTGTCCGCCGGCGAGCTGAGTCCGCACCGCCTCCAGATCGTTCGCCTGGATCGCCTGGAAGATCGCCAGGCGCGGACGGCAGGCCTGCGCATCCAGCGTGGAAACTTCCAGCGCCGCGCCGATGCGGGTCGCAATGTTGCCCGGAATGGTTTCCTTGGCGGCAAGGCGTTTTGTGCAATAGAGGCGGTAGTCCTCGCGTGCCAGCGCTTCGTAATAAGCCCGCTCCTCGCGCGATTTCTCGCGCTGCTTCCAGCGGGCATCGGCGCGGTTCAGGTAGGCCGCGGTGCGCGACGGATCGCGCCGCAGCACATCGGTCAGGATGCGATCCGCCTGCGCCGTGTCGCCCGACTCGGCCAGCCAGAAGCCGTAGTCGTTCAGGGCGATCAGCATCTCGGCGTCCTTGCCGTCCGGATCGATCTCGCGGTAATCCTGCGACATGACGAAACGGCGCAGGTCGGACAGCGCACGATCGAACTCGGCGGTTTTCGCGCGCGGAATCGCGCGCGCCACCTGATGCAGCGTGCGGAAGGTGGCCGTTACGTCCGGCGCTGTCTGGTGTTCGAATCGCACCTGCGCGGGAAACGTGTCCAGCCGCGTGGGATAGTCGCGCAGCGCCGCCTGCAATGTTGCCAGCGCCTGTGCGCGCCGCGCCTCGTCCCATGGCCGGCTGCTTGTGACGACGGCAAGCTGTTTGTCGGCGTTGACCGATGCGGCCTCGCCTTTGTCGTCCACCAGAAATCCCGTGGCCTTGCCGGCGCTGGCGGTGCGATCGGCGTAACCGATCCAGTAGAAGGCCTCGCCCGCACGCGGGGAGCGGACGGCCACGTTCTCTTCGCGCGACGCCTTCCAGCCTTCCGGGTCGATCACCAGCGGCTGCGAGCGGAAATCCAGCTTGAAGGTCTTGGCCCCCTCGCGCACGTACCGGTACAGGTACAGCCGGTTCTCCATCTGCCCGACGAGCACCGCGTCCCTGACGTTCTCCGTTCCCCACACCCGGCGCTCGGGCTCACGCAGGGGATAGCGGGAGAGCCGGATCGAATCAATGACTGCTCCGACGTCGAAGGCCATCGCTGGGGGTGGCGATGCAGCCATACCGACCAGCGCCAGCGCGACGGCGCCGAACAGACGGGTGACAGCGGGACGAAAACGGCGCGGCATGGGTGGGGGATCCGACAATGGCAAGGACGCCGATCATACCTGTCCCCGCTAAACACCCTCGGGTATGTCCCAACGCGGATTCACCCGCATATGGCAGAAGCGCGCCGATTTTTCGTTATATATTCGCCCCTACACTGTTTAGTTAACAGCTTAATAAAACCGTTACCGCATTAAGAATCATGATGGACGCCGTGCCCGTGCCGCCCTCTCTTCCCGACACCAGCATTACCGATCGGGCCCAGCGGTTTGCGCATGCCTTGTTGCGACACGCACCGCCCGTTCATCCCGACGCCGGCTTTTTCGCCGCCGTCATCGGCACCAGCATCGCCAATAACGATCTTGCCCGAAGCGGCCTGTCGTCAGCCGAACTGCACGACCTGCTCGACTACCTGTTCCCCGGCGCGCTGACCGGCTTCGATACGCCCCTTTCCGCGTTGCGCGAGCAATATGCCGCCTATGCCGGCACCGGCGCGAGCGATCCGCAGCCCGGTTTCACGCTGTTGATGCGCGTCCTGCTCGACGCCTACAGCGCACCCGGCCCCGACACCACGCCATGGGTCAGCAGCATCCTCGCGCACGCATGTCTGCGGCCCGACCACCTGTGGCGCGATCTGGGGCTGACGGGACGCGAAGACGTCACCGTGCTGCTCGCGCGGCACTATCCGGGGCTGGTGAGCCGCAACGTGGACAACCTGCGCTGGAAGAAATTCCTGGCGTACTCGGCGCGAGAACACGCCGGCCTGCCGGTCGCCGCCGCTCCCGGATGCAGCGATTGCGAGGACAACGGATTCTGCTATCCGGCCGCGGCGTAGGGCGTTTAAAGCGCCCCGTTCAAAACCGATACGTCGCCCCCACCCCCACGCCTGCATTCCGCCCCGGCGCCGGTTCGTAATAGCGTCCGTTAGCCTCATTGACGATGACCGAGCCTGCGTAGTCGCGGTCAAACAGGTTGTCGACGCGGGCGTAGGCGTTCAGCTCCCAGGGGCCGGCGCGTTTGATATAGCCAATGCTGGCGGCCGCCACGAAATACGCAGGCGCGTCGCCGTTGTTGGCATCGTTGACGTAGATCTTGCTCAGGTAACGGCCTTCCACCCCGGCCTGCCAGCCTTCGGGCGGCGCCCAGGCGAGAGACGCGTAGGCAGCCTGACGGGCGATGCCGGGGATCTTGTTGCCCGCGCGAATGTCCCCGCTGCCGTCGTCGGCGTAGCGCGCGTTGAGCAGTGTGTAGGCAACCTGCGTGCGCCAATGGCGCGCGAATTCGCCGGACCAGCTAAGTTCCAGGCCATCGCGGCGGGTGCGGCCCGCGTTCTGGTAACTGGTGCGTCCGCCCAGGCTGCCGGCAGACACGATCTCGTCATCGGTGCGCGTGCTGAACACTGCGGCCGTCAGGAGGCCGCCCGCCGTGCGCGCCTTGACGCCGGCTTCGACGTTGGTGCTGACCGACGGCATCAATCCGAAGTTCAGCCCCGGGGCGCCGCCCGGACGGTACGAGATCTCGTTCAAGGTAGGGGTCTCAAAACCGCGCCCGTACGAGGTGTAGACGCTGACATCGTCGTTGACGGCGTAGCGCAGCGCGGCCACGGGCAAGGCCTTGCGGTAGCGCGCGCCGCCGCTGTCGTCGGTATTGCGGGCCGTGATGTAGTGGTCGTCGGAGTCGAAGCGGACCGTGCTGTAGCGCAGGCCTGCGTCCAGCGTCCAGCGGTCGGCGAAATTCCAGGAGGCCTGCGCGTAGGGGTCGGCGTTGTAGACGCGATTGGTCTCATCGCGGCGCAACGCGCCTTTCACGCCCAACTGCCGGCTTGCGCCCGAACCGATGAAATTCTCGTAGCCCTTGCGGTCTTCCTGCATGGTGTCGTACGAGAAGCCGCCGATCAGGGTCAGCGCGCGGCCCGCGAGGGTCAGTTCCGACGTCCAGCGCACATCCGCGCCACCGTATTGGCGCTTCAGATCGATAACACCGCCCGCCTGCGTGGGCGGGATCTGCACGGCGGGCGGGATCGACTGAAATTGCGTCGTTTCGCGCTGGCCGTAATAGACCATCACGCGCAGCGCGTTGCGGCCATCAACCTGGTGATCAAACACCAGGCCGCCCTGCGTCTGCTTGACCGTCTTGCGGGTGTTGTACTGCTCGGCCAGCGGCGCGCTGCGCGGGTCGTCCTGGAATTGCTGATAGGTCAGGCCCAGCGGGTCCTGCGCGGTCAGGTCGACGCTGTTGACGACAAGCGTCAGGCGGCTGTCGTCGTTCAGTTGCAGGCCGAGCTTGGCGTTGCCCAGGTTCTTGCGCGCGGCGCTGTGGTCGCGATAGCCATCGGTGGTGAATCGCGAGAGGTCCAGCACGTAATCCAGCTGGCCCGCGCCCGTACCCGTGACGCCGCTGGCCTGCGCCCCGTAGCGCCATGTGCCATAGCTGCCGCCCCAGCCGCTGGCGGTGATCTCTGGCGGATTGGCGCCGTCCTGCGTGAACACCTGGATGACGCCGCCGGAAGAGTTTCCGTACAAAGCGGAGAAAGGCCCGCGCAGCACCTCGACGCGGTCGATGGACCCGATGTCGATATTGGACGTCTGCCCCTGCCCGTCGGGCATGGTTGCGGGAATGCCGTCCACATACAGGCGCACGCCGCGCACGCCGAACGTGGAACGCGCGCCAAAGCCGCGGCTGGAAATCTGCAGGTCCTGCGCGTAGTTCTGACGGTTCTGGATCTGCAGCCCCGGCACACCCGCCAGGCCTTCCGACAGGTTGATGCCCGGTTGCTGCCATCGCATGGCGCTGCCCTGGACGACGTCGACGGACGCCGGGGTGTCGAGTACGTCGGTGCCCAGCCGTGTGCCTGTCACCACCACCGGGGCCATCGTCCCGGTCTGCGCGAGCGCGGTTGCAGCCGGCACCAGTGCCAGGAACGTGCCTGCCGTCCACCACCACGTTCCGCTGTCCCGCCATTGCCGCTGTACCAAACTTCTCTCCTGTGCCTGGGCGGGAATGGGTTCTAATACCCGCCATGGAAAATACGCAAGACATCGAACGCCGGCTGATGGACCTGGAGGTCAAAGCCAGCTTTTCGGATGATCTTCTGGAGCAGTTGAACCAGATCATCGTCCGCCAGCAACAGCAGATCGACCGGCTCATGCGCGAGGTCGCAGACCTGCGCCAGCAGGCGCCCGAAGGCGCCGCGCCCTTCCGCAGCCTGCGCGACGAACTGCCGCCGCACTACTGATCGCTAATAGTGATAGCGCAGCAGCCGGGTCATACTACCCAAGGGCTCGATCCGGCGCATCAGCCATAGCGCCGTCTGCGCAGGCAGCGAATATCGTGCCCGCTGCGCGGGATCGTCGGTTTCATAGCCGCCGCGCACCGTGCGCAGCCGCAAGGCGGGCACCTGAGCCTCCAGATCCTGCGGCCGCCGCAGGCTCCAGCGTGTGACGGCGCCCGTCGACCGGATCATGCGATTGTGCGCGACCCAGTTCAAACCCAGGCGATTGTAGGCGTCAAAAATGACCTCGCCCGACGGAAACCGCGCAGTGACCGCCCGCAACAGCGTCAGCAGCGCGGGTTCGGGCAGATAAAGAAAGAGTCCCTCGGCCACCACCAGCGTGGGCTTGTCCGCCGGAATGCGCGCCAGCCAGTTCAGGTCCGTGACCGGTGTGCCCACCAGCGAGCAGCCCGGCCGGGGCGCATACAGCTTGCGGCGCAATGCGATCACCTCCGGATAGTCGACTTCGTACCAGCCGATGCGAGGCGGCGGATCCACCCGCTGCACGCGGGTGTCGAGTCCGCAACCCAAATGCAGAACGGTGGCTTCGCCGTGCGCGGCGATGAACTCGCGCGCCCAGCCATCCAGCGTATGGGCCCGCATCGCCAAGCCGATCATTTCATCGCGGCGCATGCGCAGACGGGAAAAATCGTAGTCGATCCGGCCGACGGCATCGGCGGCGTGGCGGTCCTGCAGCACGGAATTGGGCAGCAGACTCTCGCGCGCCTTGGCGTACAGCGTGATCAGCAATGTGGCCTTTTCGTGGGTGAGGTCGATTTTTTCCATGCAACGGTCCTGTCGATCTGGCCGGCCTCAGCATTCCAACAATGGGGAATAAAAGGATTTTGAGGCCACTTCTTTCCATTGGTGGAATTATCTTTTACCGATATCCGGGTTTATCCGCATTCTAGATCGGCGCAATATTCAACCCATCGGGAAACAGCAACGAACCACGACGGAAAGGCCGCCGGATTCGCTCCCAGGCTTTAGAAATCGGAGGTTTACCATGAAGACCCTTGCTACCGCTTTGATGTTCTCGCTGGCTGCACTGAGCGCCGGCGCCTATGCCTCGCCCAACATCGAACCCAACAACGTGCCCTTCCAGGGCGTCTACGGCACCCCGTACGAAGGCCCCACCCGCGCTCAGGTGCAGGCCGAACTGGCTGCCGCGAAGGCCGCCGCCAAGGCCGCCGGCATCAACACCAACGCCGAACCGAACAACACGCCGTTCCAGGGTGTGTACGGCACGCCGCACACTGGCAAGACCCGCGCCGAGGTGCAGGCTGAACTAGCCGCCGCCAAGGCCGCCGGCCAGGTGTCGAACGTGGAACCGAATGACATGCCGTTCGCCGGCGTTTATCACGGCAACTGAACCGGCAACTGACCTGGCGACGGGCCCGCACCGAATAGGGCCACCCCGCCGCGCAACGATTTACCCTCCCCTTGTTGTAGCTTGGCCGCCAGTTGGGCGGCCTTTTTTTGGCGTACTATCGGCTCAGATTCACGGTGCAGACTCGCTTACCGCCTTACTGGCTGTTCACATCAGGGAGCCCATCTTGAAATACCCCCGCGTTCTTGCCGCAGTGCTACTGTCCGCCGGCATGGTGTCGGCGGCGGTCGCCGCCCCGGCCGTCATGCTCAACGACGCCCTCATCACGCAGATATTGCCCGCCGACCGCGCGTCGTTCCACGAGGCCGTGGCCCAGGCGCTGAACAGCTCGGCCGATGGCCAGAGCACCGAATGGACCAGCACGCACCAGCGCAAGAAGGCCGCGCCGATCAAGGTGCAATTGACGCCCAAGCAGACCACCAAAGCTGGCAATGACCGCGTCTGCCGCTTCCTGGTCGGCAATTTCTCGCGGACCACCACGACGGAAACCTGGCAATTCTGGTTCTGCAAGCAACCGGACGGCACCTGGAAGGCCAGCGCAAACTAGGCCTGGCCGCTCAGACGCAAAAAAAATGCGCGCCGGCTCCGTGAGGAGCGGCGCGCATTTTCTTGGCCGCGCGAATCACGCGGCAGGCTCAATGGCGATCAGGCGCCTTCGACGCGGTTGGCGTCGAGCACCGTCATGGCCGTCATGTTGATGATGCGGCGCACGGTGGAGCTGTTGGTCAGGATATGCACGGGGGCATTGGCGCCCAGCAGGAACGGACCCACCGCGACGTTGCCGCCCGCTGCCGTCTTGAGCAGGTTGTAGGCGATGTTGCCGGAGTCCACATTCGGGCACACCAGCAGGTTGGCTTCGCCCTTGAGCGTGGACGAGGGCAGGATGCGCATGCGCAGGCCCTCGTCCAGCGCGCAGTCGCCGTGCATTTCGCCGTCGATTTCCAGTTCCGGGGCCGCTTCGCGGACCAGTTCCAGCGCGCGGCGCATCTTCTCGCCCGAAGCCGAGCTGCCCGAGCCGAAGTTGCTGCGCGACAGCAGCGCGACCTTGGGCGCCAGATTCATGCGCGCCATTTCCTGCGCGGCCATGATGGTGAACTCGGCAATCTGCTCGGCGGTGGGTTCGTCGTTCACGTGCGTGTCCACCAGCACCACCGTGCGCTCGTCGAGCAGCAGGATGTTCATGGCGGCGTAAACGTTGTGGCCCGGACGGCGGCCGATGACCTCATCCACGAAACGCAGGTGGTCGTGGTACGCGCCGACCGTGCCGCAGACCATGCCGTCGGCATCGCCCAGGTGCACCATCATTGCGCCGATCAGCGTCAGGCGGCGGCGCATTTCCACGCGCGCCATTTCCTTGGTGATGCCGCGGCGGCTCATCAGCTCCCAATACGTCGTCCAGTATTGGTGGAAGCGCTCGTCGTATTCGGGGTTGGTGACTTCGACGTCTTCGCCCAGACGCAGGCGCAGGCCGAATTTTTCGATGCGCGACAGCAGCACGGCGGGACGGCCCACCAGGATCGGACGAGCCAGGCCTTCGTCGACGATGACCTGCACCGCGCGCAGCACGCGTTCGTCTTCGCCTTCGGTAAAGACGATGCGCGCCTTGCCGCCCGAACGCACGATGCGCTTGGCCGCCGAGAACAACGGCTTCATGAACGCGCCCGAGTGGTACACAAACTGCTGCAACTGCTCTTCGTAGGCTTCCAGATCCGCCAGCGGGCGCGTGGCGACGCCGCCTTCCATGGCGGCCTTGGCCACGGCCGGCGCGATGCGCACGATGAGGCGCGGATCGAACGGCTTGGGGATCAGGTATTCGGGACCGAACGAGATGTCGTAGGTGCCGTAGGCGGCGGCCACGACTTCGTTCTGCTCTTCCTCGGCCAGATCGGCAATGGCGTGCACCGCGGCCATTTCCATCTCACGCGTGATGGTCGTGGCGCCCACGTCCAGCGCGCCGCGAAAGATGTACGGAAAGCACAGCACGTTGTTGACC
>DMTA01000562.1:0-207 GCA_003454835.1 Achromobacter sp.
GGCGGCGTTGCGGTGCGGCCACCGATTGCGCGCGCAGGCCGAATTCCACGTTCTGCCGGGCAGTCATCCACGGAAAGAGCGCATATTCCTGAAACACCACGCCGCGTTCGGGACCGGGGCGTTCGACCTGTTCGCCATGGAACCGGACCGCGCCGTCGGTGGGTTGCAGAAAGCCCGCCAGCAGGTGCAGCAGCGTCGTCTTGCCGC
>DMTA01000562.1:494-14551 GCA_003454835.1 Achromobacter sp.
TTGCCGCAGCCCGACGGGCCGATCAGGCACGTGAATTCGCCGGCCGCCAGGTCCAGCGACACCTCGTGCAGCGCCTGCGCGGGCGCGTTGCCGCGCGTGGCAAAGAACTGCGACACGCGCTGGAATTCGATCAGAGCGCCCATGCCGTCAGGCCAGTTTGACGCGGTCGGGCGCGGCGGCCGACAGCGGCGCGTCCTTGATTGCGGCGCGGAACAGCGCGCGCAGGTCGCCGGCGGGCGCAGGCGCCAGCTTGGCGTCGATGGCCCACTTGGCCTGGTTCACCAGGTCGTCCACGAAGCTGTCGTCGAATCCCACCTTGAACTCGAACACCGAGGTGGCCTGCTTGACCTCCGCGGGCGTGCTGCGGATGCGCGTGGCGATGAGGTCCGGCCACGCCGGGTCCTGCGCAATGCGCTTTTCCGCATCGAGCAGCGCGCCGATCGCGTCATTGACGAGCGCCTGGCGCGTGTCCAGCGTGTTCTGGTTGACCAGCAGCAACTGGTGGCTGCGGAAGAATTTTTCGTAGCCGTCCTGTGTCAGAAAGAACGCCTTGCCGCCGCTTTGGCGCAGCGCGGCGTTGCCGGCCTGCGCGGTCCAGGAAAAGGCGTCGATGTCGCCGCGCACCAGCGCGCCGATGAGATCGGTGGGCGCCAGATTCACCTGTGTGATGTCGCCGGCGGACAGCTTTGCGAACTCCAGGTATTTGGCCAGCGCATACTGGCCCGAGGTGCCGGCGGGCGTGCCGATCTTCTTGCCCTTCAAGCTGGCGGGCTTGTCGGCGGCGATGCCGCTGCCTTCACGCGCCACGATTTTCATGTCGTACGAGTAGCGGCTGAAATTGGCGAGGATGCCGGGCTTCAGCCCCTGCAGCACGGCAAAGACCAGCGGCGTATCCGTGGTGGTGGAGAAGTTGGCCGAGCCGGCCAGCAGGGCCTGCATCGAGTCCCGTCCGGTGGGAAAATCCAGCACCTTCAGATCCACGTTGCGCGCCTTCCAGTAACCCGCGCTTTCGGCCACGAACGGCAGCGCCCACGTGTAGCCAGCGCTGCCGGAGGCCAGCGTGGCCTGCTCGTGGGACTGGGCGAACGTCACGCCAGGTAGCGCGCCTGCGGCGCCAGCGGCGGCCACTGAGCCGATATGGAACAGCAAACGCCGGCGCGCGGCGTCGATGGAAGGCAGCTTCTTGTACGAACTCATGATTCCAAACCCCGATATGCATGTGAAATAGCTTGGGGTCATGCTACGGAGCGAGGGCTGCGCCGACAAAGAATATCTGGACATATGCTTGTTTCCTGCGGCCCCGCCGGCACGCACGGCATGGGCATTGCCGCTGCGTTCTGCGCCCCTGCCAGCGGCGCTATTTGGATAGCAGAAATAGTTCGTTCCGCCGCAGCGCGCGCGTTGCTAGGATCGCCGGTCAACCTACGTTGCCACCCTGCGTCGCCACCCTACATCGCGAATGACGCGGCATGGCGAACCCAACGGCCCAAGGAGCCCGAGACCTCATGTCCATCAATCCCTTTCCCCTGCGGCGCTTGGCAGCGACCTCGGCACTGGCCTTAGTCGCGGCCGCTGCACCGGCGCATGCCGAAGGCACGCTGCGCGTGGCGCAGCAGTTCGGCATCGCCTATCTGATCCTTGATGTGGTCAAGGACCAGAAGCTGATCGAGAAGCACGGCAAGCAGGCCGGCGTGGACATCAAGGTGGAATGGGCACAGATTTCTGGCGCGTCGGCCATGAACGAGGCGCTGCTGGCCGGCGCGCTGGACATGGTGTCGGCCGGCGTGCCGCCCGCGCTGGTGCTGTGGGACCGCACGCGCGGCAAGCAGAACGTGAAGCTGGTGGCGGCGTTGGGGTCGTTGCCCAACTATCTGCTGAGCAACAATCCGGCGGTGAAGACGTTGGATGACTTCGGCCCCAAGGACCGCATCGCGGTGCCGGCCGCAGGCGTCGGATTCCAGTCGCGCACGCTGCAGATCGAAGCGGCCAAGCGTTATGGCAAGGACAACTTCAAGCGCTTCGACGATATTTCCATCAGCCTGCCGCATCCCGATGCGACCACCGCGCTGATCTCCGGCGGGCTGGAAGTGAACGCGCATTTCTCCAGCGCGCCGTTCTACTACCAGGCGCTGGAGCGCAATCCGGCGGTGCACAAGGTGATCAGTTCGTACGACATCCTGGGCGGGCCCGCGACCTTCAACGTGCTCTACACCACGCAGAAATTCCACGACGCCAATCCCAAGACCTATCAGGCGTTTTACGCCGCGCTTGCGGAAGCCGCGGCATGGATACCCGCGCACAAGGACGAGGCCGCCGCAATCTTTATCCGCCAGCAGAATTCCAAGCTGCCGGCGGATTTCGTGAAGAAGATCCTGGACGATCCCGAAAACCAGTTCACGATCACGCCGCAGCAGACCAAGGTGTACGCCGACAAGCTGCGCGAGATCGGCGTGCTGCAAGGGCAGGCGGAAAGCTGGAAGGATTATTTCTTCGCCCCGGCCCACGCCACTGCGGGTAGCTGACGGTCAGCGGGTCTACGCGAACAAGCCCTGCGCCCGCACGCATTCAAGCGTGGCAGGCGGCAGCCAGCGGCCCCACGCGGCCGGCGGGCGCGTTGGAGGCTGGTCCTTCTCAGCAATCGCTTGCCCGGAAGTAAGCGCGGCGACGCGAGAGGCTGCCAAGCCGTCAACGGAAGACAGGTAAGGCATCCTGTGAAGCGGCCGTTTCGGCCATCCAAAGCCCGTTTTGGAACGCCCTGTATGTGTTTATCCGAACATAATGTTAACTAAATGTATCTTCTTTCGCGGCGTGAATTTCCTCTGGGGGAATCCGCCATCCATCTAGACGATTACCGGGTTTTCCCTGACGATTTTCGTGGCGAATGTATCTGTTTCATTCACCCTTGGGGTTGGTCGGCATATCAATTTCGTTTAAGATGCTGCCTTCTTCGTTCAGTTTGTTCCCTTTCTCTGGGTTTTCAAAAACTCGTTTTTGAAGCTCCCTGTCTTGCAAGACGCCGCGTCCCTCGCGGGCCGTCTTGTTGCTAGTGTCGGTTTGTATTGGCGGTTCAGCCCGTCTTCCGCACAACCCCCTTAGCTCCACGGTGCCTCCCGGGCTTGTTCCCGGCGTGCGTGCCTGAACCTATGGAGGCAAAAGCCAATGCGTTTTACCCCTGTCAAGACCCTGGCCGCCGCGGCCGTTTTGTTTGCGTTTGCCGGATCGGCCCAAGCCGCCGACGCCCCGCAATGTGAAATCAAGCGGCCGGTCACCTTCGGCGCCATGAACTGGGAATCCAATCTGGTCCTGGTTGACGTCGAACGTTTCATCATGGAAAAAGGCTACGGTTGCAAGACCGAAACCCTGCCGACCGAAACGTTGCCCGCCCTGGCCGCTCTCGAGCGCGGCGATCTGGACATCAATACCGAAATCTGGCTGAACAGCGTGGCCGACCCCTGGGCCCGCGCCGAGAAGACCGGCAAGGTCAAGCGTATCGGCGACCTGTACATGGGCGCCGAAGGCTGGTACATCCCCAAGTACACGGCAGAGCGCCTGCCGGAACTGAAGTCCGCGGCCGATCTGCCCAAGTTCAAGGACCAGTTCAAGGATCCGGAAGAGCCCGGCAAGGGCCGTTTCTACGGCTGCCCGGCAGGCTGGGGTTGCGAAGTCACCAGCAACAACCTGTTCCATGCCCTGAAGCTTGACGACTCCTACACGCTGTATTCGCCCGGCACGGGCGCGGCGCAAAAGGCGGCGCTGATGTCGGCCTACAAGCGCAAGCAGAACGTGGTCTTCTACTACTGGTCGCCCACGCCGCTGGTTGGCGCCATGGATCTGGTCAAGCTGGACCTGCCGCCCTACGACGCCGAAAAGCACAAGTGCCTGACGTCGCCCAAGTGCGCCAAGCCTGAGCCCAGCGCCTATCCCGACAATCCCGTCTTCACCGCGGTGAACACCAAGTTCTCCGAAGATGCGCCCAAGCTGACCGAATTCCTGTCCAAGGTCTCGGTGCCGCTGCCGGTCATCAATGAAACCCTGGCCCACATGGAAGAGTCCGGCGATGAGTCCACCGCCGTGGCCAAGTGGTTCCTGAAGAACAAACCCGACGTCTGGACCAAGTGGGTCCCCGCCGACGTCGCCGGGCGCGTCCAAAGCGCGCTGTAAAGCACTGTGATCCTGGCTGCGCGCCGCGGTGGCGCGTACCGGCCCCTTGAGGGACCGGACCTCTTTGCCGGGATGGCCGCCGGCCGGGCGCATGCGTCCGGCCCGGCAAGCGTGCTTGTGCCGCCACCCGCGGTGGCAGTGATACCGGTGCAGGGCACCGATGCGGATGTGATCTGCGCGATCCATCATCCGTCCAGGTGCCAGGCACCCGTCTCAGTCTCGTTGTTTTCCGCTGCGCCGGCGCGCCCGGTGGCGACACGGGCGGCGAGCGCGCCAGAATGGAGTCGAATGCATGTTTCCTGAAATTATTCCCGCCCGTCAGGTACGGGGGGCGATCGACGGCTTTGTCGATCATCTGGTCACCAACTATGCCGACACGCTGGAGACGTTGTCCCAGCCCGTGCTGCATGCGTTGGTGTGGTTGGAGCAACTTTTGCGCAGCTCGCCCTGGTGGGCGGTTGTCGCGGTCACCATCGCGATCGCCTATGGCGTCAGCCGCCGCATCGGCCTGAGCGTGGCGATGGGCGCGCTGCTGTGCGTGATCGGCGTGCTGGGCCTGTGGGACGCCGGCATGCAGACGCTGGCGCTGATGATCATGGCGGCCGGCCTGTCCGTGCTGATCGGCATCCCGCTGGGTGTGCTGATGGCGCGCGTGAACTGGCTGCGTTCGGGCATGCTGCCCGTGCTGGACGTCATGCAGACGATGCCCAGCTTCGTGTACCTGATTCCCGTCGTCATGCTGTTTGGCCTGGGCAAGATCCCCGCCATCATCGCGACCGTCATCTACGCCGTGCCGCCGCTCATCCGCCTGACCGACCTGGGCATCCGCCTGGTCGACCGCGAAGTGCTGGAAGCGTCGCGCGCCTTTGGCGCCAATCCGCGACAGCAGCTGTTTGGCGTGCAGTTGCCCCTGGCGCTGCCCAACATCATGGCCGGCATCAACCAGACGACGATGATGGCGCTGTCGATGGTGGTGATCGCGTCGATGATCGGCGCGCGCGGCCTGGGATATGAAGTCCTTCTGGGCATCAACCGCCTGGAAGTGGGCCGGGGCCTGCTGGCCGGTCTGGGTATCGTGGTGCTGGCCGTGCTGTTCGACCGGATCACGCAATCGTATGGACAGCGCATGCGCATGGGAGGCCAGCGATGAGCAAGATCGAAGTCAAGAACATCTACAAGATCTTCGGAGCGCATCCGAAGAAATGGCTGGAAGCCGCGCAGGGCGGCATGAGCAAGGAAGAGCTGCTGGCCAAGAGCGGCCACACGCTGGGCCTGCGCGACATCAGCCTGTCCATCGAAGAAGGCAGCATCTACGTCATCATGGGCCTGTCCGGTTCGGGCAAGTCCACGCTGATCCGCCACTTCAACCGTCTGATCGAGCCCAGCGCGGGCCACATCCTGGTCGATGGCGTGGACGTGGTCAGCCTGAACAAGCGCGATCTGGAAGTCTTCCGTCAAAAGAAGATGAGCATGGTGTTCCAGCGCTTTGGCCTGTTCCCGCATCGCACGGTGCTGGACAACGCCGCCTACGGCCTGACCGTGCAGGGCGTGGGCAAGGCCGAGCGCGAGCAGCGCGCCCGCGAATGGCTGGAACAGGTAGGCCTGTCGGGCTTCGAGAACCAGTATCCGCACCAGCTGTCGGGCGGCATGCAGCAGCGTGTCGGCCTGGCGCGCGCGCTGGCCACCGACGCCGAAATCCTGCTGATGGACGAAGCGTTCTCCGCACTGGACCCGCTGATCCGCCGCGAAATGCAGGACCAGCTGCTGCAGTTGCAGGCCAAGCTCAACAAGACCATCGTCTTCATCACGCATGATCTGGACGAAGCGCTGCGTCTGGGCAATCGCATCGCCATCCTGAAGGACGGTGAACTGGTGCAGGAAGGCACGCCGGAAGACATCCTGCTGAATCCGGCCAACGATTACGTGCAGTCGTTCCTGCAGGACGTGAATCGCACCAAGGTGCTCAACGCCACGCACGCCGTGAATCCGGCGCGCCTGACGCTGACCATGCGCTCGCGCCCGGCGCATGCCGTGGACCGCATGAAGGCGCTGAATTACGAGTATGCGCCGGTGCTGGACGGCAAGCGGCTCGCCGGCGTACTGACCGCCGAGGCGGCTGCAAAGGCGATGCAGGAAGGCGTGCGCGATGTGTCCCGTTTTGTCGAGGACCTGGCCTCGGTGCCCGCCACCGCGGGTCTGGGCGAAGTGCTTGCGCAGCTGGTGCACAGTGACCAGCCGGTCGCCGTGACGGGCGAGGACGATGAGTTCCTGGGCATGTTGTCGCGCAAGAAGGTCGTGGAGCTGGTCACGCCGGCCCTTACCGAGACGCCGGTGTCTGCCGACGCCCTGGTCGACGCCCCGGCTGCGACGGACGCGGACGCGTCGAACGCGCAACCGGAACTGGAACGCGAAGGCAAGGCCGCCGCCTGATTCCGGCGTTCCCCGCATGACCCCTTGCGCCCGCGTGCAGTTGCTTGCACGCGGGCGCAGTCACGATATGATGGCTTGCCGGTCGGCTTGACCGGTTTTCCTTTTCTCGGAACATCGGAATCGTCATGCCCCTCTTGAACGTCCAGATCCTGCAAGGCCACACGGCCGCCCAGAAAGCCGACCTGCTCAACGCCGCGTCCAACGCGGTGGTGGAAAGCATCGCGGCGCCGCTGTCCAGCGTGCGCGCCGTGCTGCACGAAGTCCCGGCCGAACACGTGATCGTTGCGGGTGAAATCGGCAAGCGCATGGCGCGCGTCGACGTGGACCTGATCGAAGGCCGCGACGAATCCAAGAAGGCGGCTCTGATCGCGGCGCTTAACCAAGCCGTGTGCGCCAGCATCGACATTTCCGGCGAAGACGTCCGCGTGATCCTGCGCGACGTGCCCAAGACCGACATGGGCGTGGCGAATGGCTTGAGCGCCAAGGCGGCGGGACGCTGAATCGTCCTTTTCGGTTGCTGCCGAATTGAAAACGCCTGCTGCGCGCAGGCGTATTTGTTGAACAACGCCCGCGTCACGCGGGCGTTTGTTTTGGCCGGTGACGAATGGGCCGGTGACGAATTGGCCGATGTCGAATCGGCCGGTGACGAATCGGCCGATGTCGAATGCGTACAGGTAAGCCGTCAATCCAGCTTCACGTTCGCCGCCTTCACCACTTCCCCCCAGCGCGCAATCTCGCTCTTGATGTAGGCGGCATATTCCTGCGGCGTCGACCCCAGCGCCTGCGCGCCTTGCACCTTGAGCTGCTTCTGGATCTCCGGCGATTTGAGCGCGCGCAGGATCTCGGCGTTCAGCTTGTCGATGACCGGTGCAGGCGTGCCTGCCGGCACCACGACGCCTTGCCAAGCCCCCATCCCAAAGCCCGGCGCCACGGTTTCCGCCACCGTCGGCACGTCGGGCAACTGGTCGCTGCGTGTCTCGCTGGTCACCGCCAGGGCGCGCAGCTTGCCTTCGCGGATAAAGCCCAGCGAATCGTTCAGCGTGTTGGTCATCACCTGGACCTGTCCGCCGACCAGGTCGGTCATGGCGGGGGCGCTGCCGCGGTAAGGCACGTGGACCGCATCGATATTCAATGACCGCAGAAGCAGCAGCGCGCCCAGATGCGTGACGTTGCCGGCGCCGGCGGAGCCGTACGACAGCTTGCCGGGATGCTTGCGGGCATAGTCCACGAAGGCCGGCGCAGTGTCGGCGGGCACGGACGGATGCACAAGCAGGACGAGCGGAATGACGGCCGTGGTGGACACCGGCGCAAAGTCCTTGACCGGGTCGAAGGCCAGCGAGCGATACAGGTTGGGACTGAGCGCGATGGACGACGTGTTGTACAGCACGGTGTAGCCGTCGGGCTTGGCCGCGGCTGCGTACTGCATGCCGATGTTGCCGTTGGCGCCGCCCTTGTTTTCAACGACGACGGTCTGGCCCAACTGGTCCGTCAGCTGCTTGGCCAGCACGCGCGCCACCAGATCAGTCGGACCGCCTGGTGGGAAGGGCACCACCATCGTGATCGGGCGGTCGGGCCACGCGGCCTGGGCGCTGGCGGCGCCTCCCAGCGCCAGAATGGCCAGCGAGGTCGCCAGCAGTGCTTTTTTCATGGGTTGTCTCCTTGTTCTGTTATGGGTACTGCGAATTGGCGGCGGCGTCCTCTGCGGGACACCTGCCGCCGATAGCGGTCAGCTTGGTCAGCGCGGCCTGCCGGCCAGCATGCGTACGGCCGTGTAGGCCATCACCGGCTTGCCATGCTGGTTGCGCACGTCGATGGCGGACGTGACGACCGCGCGGTTGTGCTGCGAGGTCGGGCGCACGCCGGTCACTTCGATCTCGGCCCAGATGGTGTCGCCGGCCACCACCGGCGCAATCATCTTCTTGTGAACTTCCAGCAGCGCCAGACCCGTTCCCTGCACCATGCCCTGCATGATCAGTCCTTCGATCAGGCCATAGGTCAGTGCGCCGGGGGCAGGACGGCCCTGGATGGCGCCGTGGGTGTAGGTGGCGTCGATGAAGATGGTCTCCAGCATTCCCGTGACGCTGATGAAATTGACGATGTCGGTCTCGGTCACCGTGCGGCGGAACGTCTGGAAGCGCTGGCCGACCGTCAGGTCCTGCCAGTAGAAACCTTGGCCCAATTGGGTGGCGGGCGGAGTGTCGCGGTCTTGGGTCATGCGGGGTCCTTGGCGTTTTCGGAAAGGGGGGCGTTGGCTTGGCGGGCCGCGCCGGTGTCGAGCAGCGCGTCGACCGCGGCCGGCGCGATGCCCGCTTCGGCCAGCACGTTGCGCGTGTGCTCGCCCAGGCGCGGCGGCATGGCGGGCGGCACGTGGGAATGCTGCAGGCGCACCGGGTTGCGGGGAAAGCGGTAATGGCTGCCGGACGCGCTTTCCAGCGGCACGAAGAAATCGACGCTGGCCAGATGCGGATCGGTTTCCAGATCTTCCAGCCGGTTCACGGGCGCGGCCGGGATCTGCAGCCGTTCACACAGGGCCAGCCAGTACGCCGTGTCATGGGCCGCGACGAGGCCGGCCTGCAATTCGTAGAGCGTCTCGATGTGGCGCGTGCGCGCCGAGATGTCGGCAAAGCGCGGATCCTGCGCCAGGTCGGGGCGGCCGGCCGCGTTGAAGAAGTCGCGCCAATGGGCGTCGGTGTAGGGCATCAGGCAGACGTGTCCGTCGGCCGTCTGGCAGGGCCGGCGCCAGGGCGTGAGCACGCGCGGATAGCCGGCGTCACCGGGTTCGTCCGCCAGATGTCGGCCGTAGTAATGCTCGACCAGCGCGAACGACGCCATGCTTTCGAACATGGGCACTTCCAGCTGCTGTCCCTGTCCGGTGCGTGCGCGCTGGAACAGCGCCGCAAGAATGGCGTGCGCGGCGATCAGGCCGCAGGTCTTGTCGGCGGCGACGGTGGGCAGGTAGCGCGGCGCGCCGGTCTGCCGGCCGACAAGATCCGCGAAGCCCGACAGGCCCTGGATGATGTCGTCGTAGGCCGGGCGGCCGTCGTAGGCGCCGCCTTCCCCGAAGCCGTACAGGCCGGCATAGACCAAGCGCGGATTGCGCGCGCACAGCGTGGCCGGGTCCAGCCCCAGCGCCGCCATCTTGGCCGGCCGCATGCTGTGCATCAGCACGTCGGCCTGATCGACCAGCGTCAGCAGCGCCTCGCGTGCGGCGGGCTGCTTCAAGTCCAGCACGATGCTGCGTTTGTTGCGGTTCAGACCCAGGAAGATGGCCGACAGACCGGGCTCCTGCGCGGGGCCGGTTTGGCGGGTGGAATCGCCGGCGGGCGCTTCGACCTTGATGACGTCAGCGCCGTAGTCGGCCAGGATCTGCGAGGCATAGGGGCCAAATACCACGGAAGTCAGATCCAGGATGCGGACGCCGTCCAGCGCCGGGCCGTTTGAGAGGGGAGTTGTCGTCATGGCGGAAATCCTATCGGTGCCGCACATACGCGTCTAATATGGCTTCGGTATTGCTTGATACGGAATCTGTTATGGCTATAGATTTACGCCAGCTTCGGCAGTTCGTCACGATCGCCGAGCTGGGGAGTTACCGCCGCGCGGCCGATGCGCTGCACATCGCCCAGCCCGCGCTGTCGGTGTCAATTCAGAAGCTGGAGCACGCGGTGGGCGTGCCACTGCTGGTGCGGGGCGCCAAGGGCGTCACCACGACGCCTGCGGGCGATGCCCTGATGGCCGATGCGCGCCGCGCGCTGTTCCATACGGATCAGGCGCGCCAGGCGGCCCGCCGGGTGGCGCTGGGGGAGTGGGGGACGCTGCGCCTGGGCTTTGTGGGCTCGGCCACGTACATGCTGCTGCCACGTTGCCTGCCTGCCTTCCGCGCGCAATATCCGGACGTGCAACTGGACCTGCGCGAAGACAGCACGGTCGGACTGGTGGCGATGCTGCGCGCCAACGAGATCGATGCGGGCTTGGTGCGCGGCCCGTTGGCCGAAGACAGCGAGCTGGATTCGTGGGTGGTGGAACGCGACGACCTGATGCTTGCCGTGCCCGCGCGGCACCCCTTGGCCGGCGCCGGTCCCATCGCGCTCGAGCGCATGCGGTCCGAAAACTTCGTGCTGTATTCGCCGGTCAAGGTGCCGGGGCTGAACGGCGTGACGCTGGCGCTGTGTCACAAGGCGGGTTTTTCGCCGCGCATCAGCCAGGAAGCCATTCAGGTGCAGACGCTGGTCAGCCTGGTCGCCAGCGGCCTGGGCGTGGCGCTGGTGCCCGGCGTGACCCGCGCGTATTCCACCCCGCACGTGGCGTTTGTGCCGCTGACTGACGCGGACGCGCAAGGGGCGCTGTCGCTGTCGCTGGTGACGCATCGCGACACGTCGTGCGCGTCGGTGCTGCGGTTGCGCGACAGCATGCTGGCGCCGATGGCTGCCTGAGCCTCGATACACCGCGCCACACCGCGGCACACCGTTCTACACCTCGTAGACCACCCGGTGGGCCTCCGTGGGCAGCGGCAGGTCCCAGCGGTGCAGCATGCCGGTCAGCGTCTTGTTGGACAGCGACGTGTCGCGCCGCGCATTGCGGCGCAGCAGTTCTGTGCGCGGCTTTTCCAGATACACCAGCTCCACGTCCGCGTGATAGGCAAAGAGCAGATCCAGCGTCTTCTTGCGCATCAGCTCGCTGAGGTTGGTCGCGTTCCACACGAAGGGCGCTTTCGCGCGCAGCAGCGCCTTTGCACGGTCAATGGCCAGATGCGCCACCATGCCCTCGTTCTTGCCGTGGCGCAGGCCCAGCTCCTCGCGCGCATCGTCGAACGACATCACCGGCAGCTCTGGATGATGCGCTGCCACCCACGTGTTCTTGCCGGAGGCCGGCAGGCCCGACATGACGATGACCCGCGAGCCGGGCTCCTGAAACAACGCGTAGTCGGGGTGCACGTCGGCGCCGCGGAAATAGCTGACGGCGGTGTGCGCGTCGGCAAAGGCGCGGGGCTGGCCAAAGCACTGCTCGTCGCGCGCCAGCTCGCAAAAGAGCGCGATGTTGTCCAGCACGCGGCCGGCATCGGCGCAGATGCGGCCTCGCATGTCGGCTTCGGCCAGCATCGCGAGCAGCGGAAGGGAGACGTGCCAGGACAGCTCGCGCACGATGAACTCCGGAGAACGGCCGCGGCGCGAGCCTTCCAGCGCGAAGAACGGCACCTGATGCGTGGCGATCAGCCGGCATATCGCTTCGCGCACCGCGAACGGCACGCCGGCGTCCCACAAGGCAATGCGCGCGTCGATGGCCCCCTTGCGCGAATGACCGGGCTGGCCGATGGCGCCGGTGACCGGGTCGATCACCGTGGTGCTGTGTTTGGCCACGTCGTGCAGCAGGGCGGCGAGGAACACGATCTCCTGATCGGCACGGGACGCGGCCTGGTACTGCGGCAGCGCAAGCAGCGCGTCCACCACCATCTGCGTATGCGTCCATACATCGCCCTCGCCGTGATAGCGAGGGTCCTGCGGCGTGGTCTTGGCCAGCTCCAGCGCGGGAAAGGCGGCCAGGCAAGCGGCATAGTCCGCGCCGCGCCCCGGCGCGGGCACGAGGGCCCGGATCTGTTCGTGATTCATGATGTCTCTCCCGTGCGGGCGTTGCGCAACGTGTCCCAATCCACCGCGAGGCGCGGCGCGTACAGGTCGACGCCGTCGGCGAGCTGGTTGGGGATGTACGGCTGCTCCGAATGGTGCATGTCCGAATCCAGGATGGCCTGCACGAAGTCGCGGCGCACCCACTTGTAGCGGGCGATGGTCTTGCCATCCGCTTCGGCCTTGATATACAGGCCTTCCGACAGGTCCGACTTGTCGCACTGCTTCCAGGCGCGCGTCAGATCCAGCCCTTCGCGCAGCACGGTGGCCTCGAACGCGTCGCGCCAGCCGGCGGTCTTGGCCAGCGACGGCTTGAGCATGGCCTTCAGTTCGGCCAGCCGCGCGGGCGCCGGACCTTCGTACAGCACGGGTACGGACAGCACCGGACCATCGGCCAGCAGCGCGCGGCGCGCGCCAGTCGACAGGAACTCTCCGGTGTGGCGGTCCAGCACATCGAATTCAAAGAAGTGATGCGGCAGGGCGTCGTAGAACACGGAGTGCTTCTTCGACAGCGTTTCGCCGTACATCACGTAGCGGTCTTCCAGCCGCTCCAGCAGCCAGTCCGCGTGCGCGGCTGCCCACGCCTTGACGAAGCTGAACTGCCGCTCGCGGCCGCCGCCCACCAGGTAGTGGCCGCGGGATTGCAGCAGCAGTTCGCCGGAAGGGCCGAAGCTGATGCCCGTGTTGGCGCCATCCAGCTTCTCTTCGACGACGAGCGTCTGGCCGGCCAGCGTGCGATAGGGCACGTGCTGATGGCCTTCGTCCCCATCCTGGAGGCGCGAGCCTTCCAGGTGGGGCGTTCGGGGGTATCGGAACAAATCAAGCGATTGCGCGTAGGCGCAGAAATCCAGCGTCATGGGTCTTCTCCAGCAAATGGGAAAAGCCGACGACACAGTCTTTACGGGAGGGGAAGCGGGGATGGGGTGTGTTGCGCTTCCTGGATCCGCGCCTGCCGGGCGGGGGTGTGCTCATTACATGGCGTCGAGCAGCGAATGCGGGCAGGCTGACCGCGGTACCAGGACGGTACTCGTCGGCGTTCAGGCGAATTGACGAATGGCAGACACGGTTGCACCCAAGAAGCGAAAGGCGTTGAAAAAGCAGGGCCGAATGCTAAGTCAGCGCGGCGGCGCTTGTCAATGCGCCGCCGCGTTTGTGGTCAGATCGCGTCAGCCGGGCGGCGCGGCGCGCAGCACGATCTGCGTGATCTCCGACGGCCGTCCGAGCCGGATCGGAAAGCCCGGCCACAGACCCGCGCCGTTGCTTACGTAGAGCTGCATGCCGTCGACCTGGTACATGCCCGACACGTAGCCTTCGTTGGCCAGTTGGGTAACGAAATGCGGACCCAGAATCTGGCCGCCGTGCGTGTGACCCGACAACTGCAGGCCGGCGCCGGCTTGCGCGTGGCGCTTGGCGCCCACCGGCCGATGGCTCAAGAGGATCACCGCCGACGACGGCGGCACGCCCTTCATGGCAGCGTCGATGTCCGGCAGCGGCTGGTTCACGCGCGCTGCCACGCTGTCGGTGATGCCCGCCAGCACCAGCGGCTGGCCGTCGTGTTCAATCGTCATGTGTTCATTGAGCAGCATGCGCAGGCCGAGTTTCCTGAAGGCCTCCATCCAGCCCAGGTACTCGGCGTAGTACTCGTGGTTGCCGGGAATCGCCACCACGCCATATTGCGCGCGCAGATCGGCCAGCGGTTGCACATCGGCGGCGCGCGCCGCAGGCGTGCCGTCGACCAGATCGCCGGTGATGAGTGTCAGGTCCGGCTTAAGCGCATTGGTGCGCGCCACGACCGCTTGCATCCAGTCGCCTTGCAGCAGACGGCTGGCGTGCAGGTCGGTCAGGTGC
>DMTA01000562.1:14601-14753 GCA_003454835.1 Achromobacter sp.
GCGTGCAGGTCGGTCAGGTGCACGATGCGAAAGCCGTCATACGCTTGCGGCAGGTTGGGCAGGGCGACTTCGATCGTCTTGACTTCCGGCACGCGCACGGCTTGCCAGACGCCGATGGCGGACAGCGCAAGCGCGGCCACGGCGGACCCGGC
>DMTA01000190.1 GCA_003454835.1 Achromobacter sp.
CGCGCCCAGCCGCTTGGCCGTGGCGATGGCCTGCAGGCCGGCCACGCCGGTGCCCAGGACGACGGCGCGCGCGGCTTTCAATGTGCCGGCGGCGGTCATCATCATGGGGATCAGCCGGCCGTAGTGGTGAGCTGCAAGCAGCACGGCCTTGTAGCCGGCCAGGTTGGCCTGCGACGACAGCACGTCCAGGCTTTGCGCGCGGGTGATGCGCGGCGCGGCTTCCAGCGCGAAGCCGGTCAGGCCCGCGGCGGCCATTTGCGCGAGGCCCTCGGCGTCGAAGGGATCGAGCATGCCCACGACCACGGCGCCCGGCTTCATGTGGGGCAATTCTTCGGGGGCGGGCGCGCGAACCTTCATGACCAGTTCCGCGCCCAGGGCATCCTGGGCCGAACCCAGCGTGGCGCCCGCTGCGACATAG
Source organism: Achromobacter sp. (assembly GCA_003454835.1). Taxonomy (GTDB): domain Bacteria; phylum Pseudomonadota; class Gammaproteobacteria; order Burkholderiales; family Burkholderiaceae_B; genus Achromobacter. The sequence continues at coordinate 419 of DMTA01000190.1, forward strand.
GCATCATCGAGATAGCGGGCGGCGGCGCCGGCTCCGCTTTCCACAACGACGGTGTGCTTGCCGCCCACGTACTTCTTGACGGTCTCCGGTGTTGCTGCGACACGGGTTTCCCCGTCTCGGGTTTCCTTAGGTATCCCGATGTGCATCGACGCCTCTCCTCAGAAGGTTCGCCGTAGTTATACACGGAATGTGCGCTCTCACGCCTCCCCCGTTTTGGCCGCTTGCGCGCGGCCAAAAAAAAACCCCATGGCAAACCATGGGGCGGGGGTCTTGCAACCTGGCGTCTGGACGCGCGGCGTTTCTTATGCCGTCTGCGCGCGGGTCCAGGTGATCAGCGCGGCGGTGAGGTCGCGCAGATCGGCCTTCAGGCGGCCGTAGTTGCCGGTGGGACGAAGCGACACTTCGTCCATGTAGAGCTTGCGGTTGATCTCGATCTGCAGGCTGTGGCGGCCTTCTTGCGGGCGGCCAAACGCGCGCACCAGTTCCACGCCCTTGTAGGGATCGTTCACGGTGACGTTGTAGCCGCGCTCGCGCAGCCAGGCGGCGATGAATTCGCGGAAGGCCGGATCGCTGGTGCTGCCGTCGCGATCACCCAACACGAAGTCGGGATGGACCAGGCCCGGGCGGTCTGTGGCGAAGGCGCCGGCGACGCTGGGCATCGAGTGGCAGTTGATGTGCCAGACCTTGCCGAACTTGCGATGGGCGTTGTCCAGCACCTGGCCGAGGGCGGCGTGATAGGGCTTCCAGCAGGCATCGATGCGGTGGCGCACTTCGTCCACCGTGAGCTTGCGGTTGTACAGCGGGGTGCCGTCATCGAGCATGCGCCAGATCAGGCCCTTGCCCAGCTTGACCTTGGGCGAGGCGTTGATGGCGTCGGGCCATGCCGCGTCCAGCAGCAATTCGTCGATCTCGTCGGCGGCGCGGTTGGCGTCGATGTAGGCGCGCGGAAACGCCGCGGCGATCATCGGCACGCCCATTTCGATGGCGTCGCCCCACAGATCGTCAACCCAGGTGTCCTCGGCCGTGCGCAAGGCGCCAAAATCCACCGCGGCGGCGAAATCGGGGGGGTAGGTCGTGCCGCTGTGCGGGGAATCCAGCACAAGAGGGACCGAAATTTCCGAATCGGGATAGTGCTGCGGGAGGTCGAAGCGGTAGGACAGGGGCTGGGTAAGTCGCATAAGGGGGTACTGCGTTCGTGAATCGGAGGTCCTCGCGCGCCACGGGCACGCGAGGACCGAAGACCGGTTAGTCGATCTTCACGTTGGCTTCTTTGGCGATGCGCTTGTTCTTGGCGATTTCAGCCGAGATCTGCGCGCCGAATTCGGCCGGGGTGTTGGCGGCGGGCGAGGCGCCGAGGGCAGCAAGGCGGCTCTTGACGTCTTCTTCGGCGCTGACCTTCTGGACGGCGTCGTTCAGCTTGGCCAGCACGGGGGCGGGCAGCTTGGCCGGGGCGACCAGACCGAACCACGATGCGTCGTTCACGGCCGGCAGACCGGCTTCGGCGAACGTGGGCACGTTGGGCAGCGAGGCGACGCGCTGCGGCGAAGCGACGGCCATGGCGATCAGGCGGCCGGACTGGACGTGCGGCAGCGTGGAGGGCAGGTTGTCATACATGACGTCGACCTGGCCGGCCAGCGCGTCGTTCAGCGCCGGGCCCACGCCACGGTACGGCACGTGCATCAGGTCGGTGCCCGACGCCATCTTGAACAGTTCGCCCATCATGTGCGACACCGAACCGTTGCCGGCCGACGCGTACGTCAGCTTGCCGGGCTGGCTCTTGGCCAGCGTGATGAATTCGGCGATGGTCTTGGCCTGGACCTTCGGGTTGATGGTCATGATGTTCGGCACGGCGGCCAGGTTCGAGACGGGCGTGAAGTCCTTCTCGCCATCGAACGGCAGGTTCGGGTAGATGGCCGGGTTGATGCCGTGGGTGCTGACGGTGGCGATGCCCAGGACGTAGCCGTCCGGCGCGCTGCTGGCGACGAAGGCGCTGCCGATCGAGCCGCCGGCGCCGCCGCGGTTTTCCACGACGACGGTCTGGCCCAGTTCCTTGCCGAGCTTGTCGGCGAACAGGCGGCCGACGATGTCGGTGGTGCCGCCGGGCGGGAAGGGAACGATCAGGCGGATGGGCTTGCTGGGATACGCATCTTCAGCGTGCGCGATACCCGAGGTCAGCGGCGTGGCCAGGGTCGCGGCGGCGACACACAGGCCCAGGACTACATTACGGCGTTGCATGAATTCCCCTACTAATGAATGAACAGCGGATGCGCAAAGGCAGACGCAAACCCGACGATTCTTTCCTGGCGGCCAGGTTTGCGCAAACGAAAGATTCTCCGTAAGCTATGACTTTTTTTCATACCTCTTTTCGGCAGGCCCTGGCCAGCGTTACTTTTTTGTAACATTCGTCGCCTCGGCCTTTGCCGTCATCATGCCCGCAGGGCAAGGGAGCCCCACATTCGGTGGGGGCTGCAGATGAGGCGTTTCTGTCCCTCTTTAACGGATCTCCAGGCGTTCGAAGTTGCCGCCCGGCACAGCAGTTTCACGCGTGCCGCGCAGGAATTGTGCGTGACGCAGGGGGCCGTGAGTAAACAGGTGAAACATCTGGAAGAGTTCGTCGGCGTTGAACTATTCCTACGAATCAGGCAAGGCCTGGTTCTGACCGAAGCAGGCCGCAGCTATCTGGCCAAGATCCAGGCCGGTCTCGGCCAGATCGAAGCGGCCACTGTAGAACTGATCGCGCACCAGGGGCGCGGCGGCACGCTGAACCTGACCTGTATGCCGACGTTTGGCGCGCGGTGGCTGATTCCGCGGCTGACGGCCTTCATGCGCCTGCGGCCCGACATCCACGTGGAATTCCTGCCGCATCGCCAGGGCTACGACTTCTCCACGCCCGAATTGGACGCCGCCGTGCGCTTCGGCGAGGGGCTGTGGCCCGGCAGCGGCGCGGACTACATCGTGGGCCGTGAGATCCTGCCGGTCTGTAGTCCCCGCCTGATCGCGGGCGGGTGCCAGTCGCCCGAAGACCTGCTGGCGTATCCGCTGCTGCACCATACGTCTGCCCTGGAGGGCTGGCGCGACTGGTTCGAGCAGGCCGGCTGCGACACGCGGCGCAGCCTGGAAGGCGCCCGGTTCGATCAGTACGCGCTGCTGTCGCAGGCCGCCGCCGCGGGCTTCGGCGTGGCGCTGATCCCGCGTTGCCTGATCGAGGACGAGCTGCGCGACGGCAAGCTGGCCATCGCAATGCAGCTGCCGATCCGCGCGCGGATGGGCTATTACCTGTGCTACCCCGAGCAGAAAGCCAATCTGCCCACCCTGCAGGCGTTCCGCGCCTGGCTGATGGAAGTGTCGCGCGCCGCCGAACCGCAGCCGCGGGAAGACGCCTTGTCCGATCTAAAATAGCCGCATCATGAGTCAAACATCCACCAAGAAAGGCCGCGTTGTCGTCGGCATGTCCGGCGGGGTCGATTCTTCGGTCACCGCCTGGCTGCTCAAACAGCAAGGCTACGAGGTCGTCGGCCTGTTCATGAAGAACTGGGAAGACGACGACGATTCCGAATACTGCTCCACCCGCCAGGATCTCCTTGACGCCGCCAGCGTCGCGGACCTGGTCGGCGTCGAGTTCGAATACGTCAACTTCGCCGCCGAGTACAAGGACCGCGTGTTCGCGGATTTCCTGCGCGAATACTCCGCGGGCCGTACGCCCAACCCCGACGTCCTGTGCAATGCCGAGATCAAGTTCAAGGCGTTCCTGGACCACGCCATGGCGCTGGGCGCGGAACACATCGCGACCGGCCATTACGCCCGCGTGCGTGAAGTGCCCGCCGAGGGCGGCGGCTCGCAGTTCCAGTTGCTCAAAGCGCTGGACGCATCCAAGGACCAGAGCTACTTCCTGCATCGCCTGAACCAGGCGCAGTTGTCGCGCACGCTGTTTCCGCTGGGCGAGATCCACAAGACCGAAGTGCGGCGTATCGCGCACGAGATCGGCCTGCACAATGCAGCCAAGAAGGATTCCACCGGGATCTGCTTCATCGGCGAACGGCCGTTCCGGGAATTTCTGAACCGCTACCTGCCCACCGAGCCCGGTCCCATCCTGACGCCCGAAGGGCAGAAGGTCGGCCGCCACGAAGGCCTGTCGTTCTACACGCTGGGCCAGCGCAAGGGGCTGGGCGTGGGCGGCGTCAAGGGCCGCCAGCGGGACGACGGCACGGCCGAGGCCTGGTACGTGGCGCGCAAGGATCTGGAACGCAACGTGCTGTACGTCGTGCAGGGGCATGACCATCCTTGGCTGCTGTCTGCCGATCTGAAGGCGCAGGACGCGAGCTGGGTTGCCGGCCATCCGCCGGCCGCGGGCGCCTACGGCGCCAAGACCCGCTATCGGCAGGCCGACGCGGCGTGCCGGCTGGGTGACGCCGCGTCAGAGACGTTTTCACTGGATTTCACCGAACCGCAATGGGCGGTGACGCCCGGGCAGTCGGCAGTGCTATACGATGGCGAGGTTTGCCTGGGCGGCGGGATCATTATTTAAGAATGCCCCGCTGCACGTAACCAAGGCCCCCCGGAGCCATGCCCGCGGGGCCTTGTTCATGACAATAAAACTGAGGAGACGGTTGTGGATGTGACGATGGTGATCTGCCTGCTGGTGTTGGGCGGAGTGGTCGGCTTTGCCGCGGGCCTGTTGGGCATTGGCGGCGGCATGCTGCTGGTTCCGTTTTTGACGATGCTGTTCACCTGGCAAGGCATGCCGGCCGACCTGGTGGTGCATGCGGCGATCGCCACGTCCATGACGTCGATCCTCTTTACCTCCATTTCCAGCGTGCGCGCCCACCAGCAGCGGGGCACCATCAAGTGGCGCATCGTCGCGGCGATGGCGCCGGGCATCATCATCGGCGGGCTGCTGTCGGGCGGCGCGGTGTTCGCCGCGCTGAGCACGCTGTGGCTGTCGCTGTTCTTCGCGTTGTTCGTGGGCTACTCCGGCTGGAGCATGCTGCGCAACAAGAAACCCAAGCCCACGCGCCAGATGCCGGGCGTGGTCGGCACCAGCGCGGCGGGGGCGGGCATCGGCTTCCTGTCGGGCCTGGTCGGCGCCGGGGGCGGCTTTTTGTCGGTGCCGTTCATGGTCTGGTGCAACGTGGCCCTGCACAACGCGGTGTCGACCTCGGCGGCGCTGGGCTTTCCCATCGCGCTGGCCAACAGCGTCGGTTATATCGTCTCGGGCCTGAACGAAGCCCAGACGTACCCGGGGATGCTCGGCTTCATCTACTGGCCGGCACTGCTGGCGCTGGTCTGCACCAGCGTGCTGACGGCGCCGCTGGGTGCGCGCATGGCCCATCGCCTGCCGGTACAGACGCTCAAGCGCGTGTTCGCCGCGCTGCTGTTCGCGCTGGCGGCTTACATGCTGTTCAAGGCCTGGCAGACCTGGACGGTCTGATCGAAATACGGAAAACCGGCCGCGAAAAGCGGCCGGATGAAAAAACGCCCGGTCGAGCCGGGCGTTTTTGCGGACATTTCCAGCCGGCCGTCAGGCCGTCTGGGGCACCGTGTCGATGAACGACTGGCGCTGGGACAGCTTGTCGTACAGGCGGGCCAGATTGGGCTGGCCGGTGCGCCAGTCCAGGGTGGGAAAGCGCAGGTCCAGGTAGCCTAGGGCACAGCCGACCGCGATATCCGCCAGGCTGTAGTTGATGCCCATGCAATGGGCGTTGTCGCCCAGGCTTTTGTTCATGGCGTCCAGGCTGGCGTGGATCTTGCCGTATTGGCGTTCGATCCATTCGGGGCTGCGCTGGGCCTCGGGGCGCTGGTTTTCCTTGACGATGGTCACGCAGGCGTCCAGGACGCCATCGGCGATGGCTTCCCAGCATTTGACGGCTGCGCGATCGCGTCCTTGCTGAGGAATCAGCCGGGCGACGGGAGACAAGGTGTCCACGTATTCGACGATGACGCGCGAATCGAACAGGGCGCCGCCGTCTTCCATCACCAGGCATGGGACCTTGCCCAGCGGGTTGTACGTTTGGATCTGCGTGTCGGCGGACCAGACGTTTTCGAGTTCAAGCCGGTAGTCCAGCTTTTTCTCGGCCATGACGATACGCACTTTGCGCACGTAGGGACTGGTAAGCGAGCCGATCAGTTTCATGGAGTCACAAGCGGAGTCGGAAAGCGGCCGAAGTATAGCAGGCTGTATGACGGCCGGAATTGTCCGCAGGGCGGAATCTTCGTCAGTTTGCCACAATGTGTGGCGGCCCCGGATGATAAAATCGCCGGGTTTTCCCATCCGTCGCTTTTTCCCTACCAGACCATGCAAATCGCCGATCAGCTGAGCCAACTTAATGCCCTTTCGCCACTGGATGGCCGCTACGCTTCCCGGGGCGACGCGCTGCGCGGTCTGCTGTCCGAAGCCGGCTTCATGGCGCACCGCGTCGAAGTCGAGGTCGCCTGGCTGATCGCCCTGTCGGACGCCGGCCTGCCCGAGCTGCCGGCTTTCTCCGAGGGCGCCCGCGCGCGCCTGGCCCAGTTGGTCGCCAACTTTTCTGAGGCGGACGCCGGCCGCATCAAGGATATCGAGCGCGTCACCAACCACGACGTGAAGGCCGTCGAGTACTGGCTGAAGGAAAAGGTCGCCGATGACGCCGAGCTGGCCCGCGCCGCCGAATTCATCCACTTCGCCTG
>DMTA01000188.1 GCA_003454835.1 Achromobacter sp.
CCGTCCGACGGATCGCCGCCCGACGGATCGCCGTCCGACGGATCGCCGCCCCAAAAATAGCCGCCCCGATTGCCCCCGTCAGGCGCTGAACGTCAGGGCATTCGTCAGATCGCCCATCGCCGCTTGCCCTCGCGCCGTCATGGCATCATCGCGCGCCTTCAGACCGTCGAGCATCGGCAGATCGAAAAGCCGCGTGGCAAGACGCAGGATGGAGCCCGTGTCGTAGATGGTGTGGTCCACCGAGCCCTTCTTCGCGAAAGGCGACACGATCACCGCGGGAATGCGCGTGCCCGGGCCCCAGCGGTCGCCTTGCGGCGGCGCGACGTGATCCCACCAGCCGCCGTTTTCGTCCACGGTGATCACGACCACCATGTTCTCCCACTGCTTGCTTTTCCTCAGGCTGTCCACGATGTGCGCAATGTGGCGGTCGCCCGAGTCCACGTCCGCATAGCCCGCGTGCATGTTCAGGTTGCCCTGCGGCTTGTAGAAGGTCAGCGGCGGCAGTGTGCCGGCTTCGGCGTCGGCCAAAAATTTATTGGTGGAGTTGAGGTCGCCCAGGCCGCCGTCGCGGATGTGCGCCGTACGCGCCGCAGTGCCTGGCCCCGTGCTCTTGAAATAGTTGAAGGGCTGGTGATGTGCCTGGAAGTTGGGCGACGATGGAAAGCCGGTGCTGGCCGTCGAATCGACGGCGGCTTTCCAGCCGCCTGCGTACCAAGCCCAATCCAAGCCCTTGGCGGTCATCAGGTCGCCAATGTTGGCGTGGGTTTGCGCAACCATGGTTTGCGGGCTGGTCGGGTCCGCCTGAGTGGGATCCGTGGCGTCGCGGCTGAACGACGGCCAGTAGGGTGGGGCCATGGTGTTGACGCCGTAGCCGTCGGGCGTGAGCGCGCTGGCGCCGAACTGCGGGATGCCAGCGAGTGCGCTGGCGGGCGAAGTGGCCTTGGGTTCCAGGCGCGGATCGGTAGGGTCCGCGCTTTGCAGTTGCGCGATCTGGGTCTTGGCGACCGAGGCGGCGGCGTCGGGATAGAAGGGCGGGCGTGCCGCGACCAGATATTGATGGTTCAGGAACGAACCGCCGAAGGCGCCTTGGAAAAAGTTATCGCACAGCACGAACTCCTGCGCCAGCTTCCACAGCCGCAGGTTGTAGGCGGAATCGCTGTAGTGGCCCATGACGAGTGCGCCGGAATCGGCCCATGCAACGAACTTGTCGTTCTTGCCGCCGTTGATCTGCATCTGGTTCTGGTAGAACACGTGCCAGAGGTCGCGCGTCACTACGCCTTGCGGCAGGGGCTCGCCTTGCGGGCCCTGCAACGCGAAGGGCGCGTTGGACAGGTTGTTCATGTAGGCCGAAGCCTGATCGACCTGGTAGGTGATGTGGTTGGCCTGCTGCGAGGTAGGCACCATGCCGTTCCAGACGGGCGGCAGCACGGGCAGCGGCGTACCGTCGCGATCGAGCTGCGTGTAGTCGGCCGGTGTCAGCGCGGACAGCGGCTTCTCCACGCCGGGAAAGTTGGCGAACAGATTATTGAAGCTGCGGTTTTCGGCAAAGATCACGACGAGCGTCTTGACGTTGTCGCGCAGTTGCGTGGTGAGGTCGGGCGCAGGGGTAGGCGTCGGTTCTGGCGCGGGTGCGGGGGCGGGGGCCGCCGGGCTGTCATCGTCGTCGTTGGAGCAGCCGGACAGCGCGCCCATGGCGGCCGCGCTGGCGCCGAGCGCAGCGATGCCGGTGAGAAAACCGCGGCGGGTGGCGCGGACGGGCGTCGTGCTGGGGGCTTCCTGGGAAGGTTCTCCAGTGCTTTTGTCTTTGTCGGACATGAGAGGTCTCTTGAGCTTGCGGATGACGTGGCGCACTGTCATTGCGTCACGAAAATCGCCGGATGACAGCCGGCATCATTAACGGCCGCTAGGCTAAAGAGACAACGTTCTATCGATGTGACCATCCGCTGTCGGGAAGCTGTACGCAGTCATCTGCGCGCCTTATGACTTGCGCATCCCGTGAAAGAACGCTATTATTCAAGGCTTGATTTTTCAAGCGCCCGTAGCTCAGCTGGATAGAGTACCTGGCTACGAACCAGGGGGTCGTAGGTTCGAATCCTGCCGGGCGCACCAAGTTTTTTGCGGTTGTTTTCGCCATGCGCGGATCTTCAGCAGAAAATCAAATAATTGAAAAAGCAAAAGTAGTGAAGCAATGGCGGGATTATTCTGATATAATTTTGCCTCTTTGCCGGAGCGCCCGTAGCTCAGCTGGATAGAGTACCTGGCTACGAACCAGGGGGTCGTAGGTTCGAATCCTGCCGGGCGCACCAATATTTCTCGGTTTAAAAACCGCGATGTAAAAGCGGCGAAGAAAATGAAAAGGCCTTTGATCCTGAATCGAAGGCCTTTTTGTTTTGTGCGGCGCATTGATGCACTGATAGTGATGCACTGATAGTGGTGCACGTGACGCTGATGCGCTTGACCCTGATGCACAAACGTTAATGCACACCACCTCGGTGTGCCTCCCATCGATGCGCCTCCCATCGATGCGCATCCCATCGATGCGCATCCCATCAATGCGCGGCTGCTTCCTCTTCTTTCGCTTCCGGCTTGTCATCCGCCTCGTCGAAACCCCAATCTCCAAACAGATACCAATCATCGCCAAGCGATTCCGCCGGGTGCATGGTGCGGCCCGAGCCGTTGCCACAAGCCATGGAATCGGTTGAGCAATATCGGTCGCAGCCCCAGCAGATGCGTTCGGGGTGCTTGGGGTGCAGCGGAAACTTCTTGGCCATGCTGTCTGCCTGATGTGTTCTTGTTGAACTCAGCGTACTGCTGCCGGGCCTTGAGTTTCATTGACTTCGCGCAAAGGCAGGGGAGCCGACTGCGCGGACGCCCACTGAATTGGGGTCGATTTGCATGGCACGATTCTTTCGTGTTATAAACACGCCTCTTTCGGGGCGCCCGTAGCTCAGCTGGATAGAGTACCTGGCTACGAACCAGGGGGTCGTAGGTTCGAATCCTGCCGGGCGCACCAACTTATTCGAAGTCATGCTTCACAGCATGATTTCACCCAGAAAGACGCAGCAATGCATACGCGAAAAGCGGCTTGATGAATTCATCAAGCCGCTTTTTCTTTGGCCGCAAATTTTGGCTGCACTTCTTTGGCCGCATTCTCTCGGCCGCATTCTCTCGGCTGCATTCTTTTGGCCGCATTTTGGGCCGCTCTTCAGGCAGCGGCCAAGCCCGCCATCACCACACGCGATATACCCGCCCCGTTTGCGCGCCTTCGACGCTGCGGCTGTACGCCAGCGCGACACGGCTGGCCGGCGCGGCTTCGAAGCCTTGGAAGTACGGGCCATAGTTGTCCAGCGATTCCTCCAAGACAGTGGGGCTGACCGCGTTGATGCGGACGCCTTGCAGCTCCACGGCCGCCCCGCGCACGAAGCCGTCGATGGCGCTGTTCACGGCAGCGGCATTGGCGCCGAAGCGGATGGGCTCATCGCTCAGGATGCCGCTGGTCAGCGTGATCGAGCCGCCCGCGTTGACGTAATGCTGGCCGATAAGCGCCAGGTCGACCTGGCCCAGCAACTTGTCGTGCAGGCCGATCTTGAACTGGTCCGCCGTCATGTCGGCGAGCGGTCCGAAGTGCAGGCTGCCCGTCGCCGAGACGATCGCGTCGACCTTGCCCACACGTTCAAACAGGTCGCGGATGCTGTCGCTGCGGGTCACGTCGACCTGATACTGGCCGCGGGTCTTGCCCACAGCGATGATGTCGTGCCGCTGGCCCAACTCGCGGGCGATGGCGCTTCCGAGGGTGCCGCTTGCGCCGATGAGGATGATCTTCATGAAATTCTCCGGGTATGCCGATAAGGGGAGCGCCGGTACGGACCCGACGCATGGATGCATTCTGCGCGCTGTATTCCGCTGGAAAAATCTTAGAATTGTTGGATCAGTCAACACTCGGAGTGCGTAATCCATGGATCGCCTGCTCAGCATGGAAGTCTTTGTTGCGGTGGTCGAACTGGGCAGCCTGACTGCCGCCGCGGCGCAGATGGATATGTCTCCCGCCATGGCGGCCAAGCACGTCAAGGGCCTGGAAGACCGGCTGGGACTGCGGCTGATGAACCGTACGACGCGACGCCAAAGTCTGACCGAGGCGGGCCAGGCCTACTTCGCCCGCTGCAAGACGATCCTGGCCGATATCCGCGACGCGGAGCAGGGCGCGGAGGCGCTGCGTTCGGCGCCGCGCGGGCATCTGCGCATCACTTCGTCAGTATCGTTTGGATCCTTTGCGCTGGCGCCCGCGATCGCCGAATACCTCTCGATCTATCCGGACGTCAGCGTGGAGCTGTCGCTGAGCGACACGGTGGAAGATGTGGTGGCGTCGCGCTTCGACGTGGCGCTGCGAATCGGCGAGCCCGCGGATTCCGGCCTGGTGGCGCGCCGCATCGGGCTTTACCAGATGATCATCTGCGCGGCGCCGGCGTATCTGGCGCGCTACGGCACGCCGGCCGTGCCGGGCGATCTGGCGCGGCATCAGTGCCTGGATTTCTCGCATTGGAGCCGGCGCACCGGCTGGCGGCTTGGCACGGACGAGGGTGGGGAGATGGGGTATCCGACAGGGCGGTTCGTGTCGAACAATGGGCAGGCGCTCAGGCAGGCCGCGCTGGCGGGCTTTGGCATCGTGCTGCAGCCGGAGCTGCTGCTGGCCGACGACGTGCGCGCCGGCCGCCTGGTGCCCATCCTGCAACCTTACTGGCCGGTGGCCCGGCCCATCACGCTGCTGTACGCGAAGGACCGCCAGGCCCCGCCCAAACTCACGACATTCGTGGATTTCGTGGTGACGCGCTTCGGGCGGTAGTGGCGGGTAGTCGTGGCGGGCTGCAGTGATGCGTGGTCGCGGCGACCGTCAGGCGCGTCGTCGGTCGACCGCGGTCAGGGATGTGCCGCTTTTGAGAAGCTGGTAGGTCTGGCCGCCCAGCCACGCAACCTTTTCACCGGAACTGGTTCGGCAGACGCAGTGCGTCTTCGGGTCGAAGCGTGGCGTGCCCAGCGCGGAATACGCGCCAGGATCGGAAACGAAGCGTTCGATGCGATACAACGTGCCATCCGGCGATGTGGCGAGCACGTCGGTCAATCGTCTTGCGGTGCCGAGCATATTCAATACCTCCATGCGCGGGCCGTCAGGTGTCGGCGCCAAAGTCGTTTGAACAATTCATGGCGCGCGCGCGGGGCATTGCCGTCGCGCGTAGCGCTAATGAAACTGTCCGCCTAACAATGAATCATCGAGTTGTTCCGGTGAAACGCCCAGCGCCTCGGACACGCGATCAAGAATGACCTGCCGGGGCCGCGGACGCGGCCGTTCCAAATCGATATAGATGGAGTGATCTACGCCAAGCCGGGCAGCCATGTCAGCAGTGCTGATGTTCAGATGCTCGCGCCAGGCGCGTATCAGGCTCCAATCGTTGCCGGTTTTTAGATTGACTACAGCGGGCGGCAGGCGCGCTTGAGCCCGTGCAAATTTTTTGCGAGAGGCGCGCGGCGCGGTTGCCGGCTTTTCATCGCTCGGGGTGGAGACGCCGTGACGCGAGTCGCCCCGAGGTGTTGTGTGCGCCGTGACGGCGAGAAAGACGGCGCCGCCATTCAACTGGCGGTATTCGTCGTTGCCCACCCAGCACAGCGTTTCGCCGTTATCAAGCTTGCATTCGCAATCCAGATGCGTATTGCTGGGCATGCCTTCAAGCAGAGCGATGGTTTCCGTGGTCGTGGCGTGTCGCACCACACGGTGCAGCACACCGTCCGGCGAACGTACGAAGACGTCAGGAAGTCTCCAGGAAAACGGAATGATCTTCTCCACAAGCGAAGCCCATTACACCACTGTATAGCGCGCTTGTAATGGTGAAATTGGGGGTTTCCCCGCGAGTGTGGCGCAAGTGTCATAGACGTGTGATTCGGTTACGACGGATCCTCACAAAACCTCGCGGCGGCAAGCACCTTGGGCATCATTTCGGCCGCGGCGCCGTGCAGGTTGTGGTGCGCCAGCGCATCCAGAGGTGTTGCGGCCGGGTTGACCTGCACGACCGTGGCGCCGGCCGCAATGGCCAATCGCGGCAGCTCCGCGGCGGGGTACACAAGCGACGAGGTGCCGATGCTGAACAGCAGGTCGCACTGCTGCACGGCGCTGGTGGCGTCGCGCCAGGCCTGCGCCGGCAGGCTTTCGCCAAACCAGACGACGCCCGGCCGCACCGGGGCGCCGCATGCGGTGCAAGCGGGTGGCGTGATGCGG